>CAXGXG010000145.1:0-4861 GCA_964013525.1 uncultured Alphaproteobacteria bacterium
AACCGGCAAACTGATTGGTGTCGAGGCGCTGTTGCGTTGGTTCAAACCTGACAATAGCGAAGAAGGCGGACGTTTCATCCCACCATTCGAATTTATTCCTGTGGCCGAAGAATCCGGGCTGATCGTGCCCTTGGGCGAATGGGTGATGGAAACCGCATGCCGCGATGCCGTCCGCTGGCAACAGGAGGGACTGGACCCTGTGCGCATGGCGGTCAATATTTCCGGCGTTCAATTCCACCGCGGTGATCTGGTCAATATGACCCAGCGCGTTTTGGATGAAACGGGCCTCAAACCCCAACTGTTAGAATTAGAAGTCACCGAAAGCGTCTTTATGGACGATGTGAATTTTGCCATCAGCATCCTGCAACAGCTGCACGAAATGGGATGCGAGCTGGCGGTTGATGATTTCGGAACCGGCTATTCATCACTCAGCTATTTGCGACAATTCCCGATTGACCGTTTAAAAGTTGACCAATCCTTCGTACGTGACGTTTTGACAAATAATGATGACCAGGCCATTACACGCACTATTATTAATCTGGGCCACTCGCTGGGGTTAAAAGTGATTGCCGAAGGGGTTGAGACGATAGATCACCAAAACTTCCTTCTGCGTGAAAATTGTGACGAGGTTCAGGGTTTCAAGTATACCAAACCGATCCCTTATCACGAGCTGGTCCAGTTTGCCCGCGCCTACAATAACGATTTGGAAAAGCCAAACGTCAATTCACCCAAACTGGCCGTTATTAACAACGCATCGTAAATAGATCCAATGAGGAAAAGGGCCGCGCGCTTGCGGCCTTTTTTTCCGCCCGCCAGACCACAAAAACAAAGAGATACGACACATGAAGGTTACCAGCAGCCCATCCCCCAGTCTGAAGGGAACCATGTCCCCGCCGGGCGATAAATCGATTTCCCACCGCAGCCTGATTTTGGGCGCCATAGCAGACGGGGAAAGCACGGTCACCGGCCTGTTGACGGGTGAGGATGTTATGAATACGGCAACCGCCTTGCGCCAAATGGGGGTTGATATTGTTATCTCTCTACACACCAAAACAGCCAAAATTCACGGCGTCGGCCTGAACGGACTGCGCACGCCGGACGCCCCGTTGGACATGGGAAACAGCGGAACATCCGCGCGTCTGTTAATGGGGTTGGTTGCGGGTCAAAACATTACGGCCACCTTTACCGGGGATGCCTCTCTGTCCAAACGGCCGATGAAACGCATTTCCGATCCCTTATCCATGATGGGCGCACGCCTGTCCAGTGTGGCAGGCGATAATGCCATGACCCTACCGATGACCGTTCACAGCCAGCGCGCCCCATTGCGATCCATGGATTATACCCTGCCCATACCATCCGCGCAGGTCAAATCCAGCATCCTTTTGGCGGGTCTGAATTGCGAAGGAACGACACATGTGGTTGAGCCTATCCCCTGTCGTGACCATACGGAAAACATGCTGGCCGCCATGGGGGCCAGCATTCAGGTGGACGGCCCAGATATTCGCCTGACCGGGCAACACCCGCTCAAACCACAGGATTTTACCGTCCCTGCCGATCCGTCCAGTGCGGCCTTTCCAACGGTCGCGGCACTGATTATCAAGTGGTCAGACATTACCCTTCCGGCTGTCGGTATGAATACACGACGCAACGGCATCTTTACAACCCTGTTGGAAATGGGTGCAAATATTGAGCTCCTAAACCCGCGCGACATTGGCGGGGAACCCGTTGCAGATGTACGCGTACAGGCCAGCGCCCTCCAGGGGATCACCGTACCGCCGGAACGCGCACCATCAATGATTGATGAATTTCCAATCCTGTTTGTCGCCGCCAGCTATGCCGACGGGGATACAGTTATGCGCGGCTTGCATGAACTAACGGTTAAGGAAAGCAACCGTCTGCAGGTGATGGCTGACGGACTGCGTGCGGCGGGTGTATCCCTGACCCTTGAGGGCGACGATTTGATCATTCACGGACGTAATCGACCCCCGTACGGCGACGTGGAGATTGACGCGCATCTGGATCACAGAATTGCGATGAGTTTTCTGGTTCTGGGTATGGCGGCACAAAGACCGGTCACCATCAATGATGCCACCCCCATTCAAACAAGTTTTCCCGATTTCATTGATCAGATGACACGTTTGGGCGCAAAACTGACCCCGGATTAAAGAATCTTTGCCTAAAGAGCTTGAGTTATGTATAATACATTATCTGTTTCGGAGGGGATTTTGAAAAAAGTTGGAATCATATCAGCCATTGTAGCAAGCTTCGCCAGCGGCGGCCTTATGCACAGCGCCTATCAACATGCCCAACAGGAGTCAGATGCGCAAACCGAACAAAGGGATCAAACCCTTATTACGCAAACCAAATGTGACTACGCGCTTGCAAATACCGGCGAGAGCGATCAACCCAGATGGACAGATTGCGAAGATTTAAGCCATCTTTTCAAAAACGCAAAACGTTATGAGTTTGAAACCGGCATCAGAATTACAAATGTCTGCAAGTCTGGACACCCCGACGTTTCCAAAAATTGGAGCCGTCAACGTTGTTTGCAAAACCCGAAATCTTAAAGATCACCTGATTTTCTAAATTCAGCAGGATTAGGCGGGCCTGCTGCGCCATAGGTTTCAAAATCGTCCAGTAAGTTTTTCAAACTGTATTTGGGCTGATATTCGATTTTCTGAAATGCGTCCGTGTGGCCGATGACTTTGGGTTTGCGCCGGATATCAATGCCAGCCCCCTCGGCCAATTGAATGCGTTCAGGGCCATAGGTTCTCGAAGGTGTTTCATCATTCCAGTTAACCAGATCATCAGATGTATATTCATAGGCCCCGTCAACGGGCAGGATCGGTACATCCTCTAGCGTATGGTTTTTCAAATGTTCAGCGGCTTTTAAAACGGCTTGTTTCACATCTTGAATATGAACGGCCCCTTTCACAAACCAATTGGCCCAACCGATAAAATCATCATAGACACAGCGATTCCACGGGGGAATGAAGGCCCGTGGGCGCAGGACGATGATATCCATATCATGGCGCGCGGCATAGGCACGAGCCATTTCCTCGTTCAGAATTTTCGTATGTCCATACAGACCATATCGGTCATCCACGCTGGTGCTGGAGATCAAAATCACCTTACGAATTCCGGCTTCTGCCGCAGCTTGGAAAATGTTGAACGTACCTGTCACATTCACATCATGAAAATCATAGGCATCGCAGCCCTGGTCCTCGTGAATACCGTGCAAGGCGGCGATGTGGATCAGAATATCACGGCCTACAGCCGCAGTCCGGCAATCGGCGCGGTCTGTCAGGCTCCCGCGGAGATAATCACATGCAGCCATGGCGCGCGGCTTTTCTGCCATGTCCAGAATGCGCACCTCGTGCCCGTTTTGCCTCAAGTCTTGGTATAAAAGCTGACCCAGATCGCCCGCCCCACCTGTTAAAATGTATTTCATGTTCATAGCCTTGTTTGATGACCCTGATTTTAGGTCGCAAATCCCCGGTGGCGCAAGGCTTTACCTTAAAAGATAAAGAAATGACAAATGCGAAACGATAAACGTTTTAAGGTTTTTTACTTTTGATTGCTGATTTTACAGTCTTGAGGGTTTGTGGTGATGGACGCCAAAACATGGGACCGGTTTGTTTTTCGATACTCTTTTTCTTCAATTTATGCAGTAAGGAATCCGGATGGTGCGCACGGAACAGGAAATGCTGAATGTCTGGTATATTGAATTGATCTCCAACACCCATGATTGCGTGATAGGTGGCATTGTAAAAAGGATTATCAGCGTGCGGGCTGCCGGGCGGGCTTTCCAGTTTCAATGTTTCCAGTTCCGGATTCATTGATTTGATTTCGGCCCAGACCGTATTCATCAATTGATCATAACGTGCAGTCGACAACGCACCTGTTCGCGCCAAGAGCAACGCACTGATTGCAAAATCCTGCAGCATCGTGTTTGTCACATCCCCGGGCAGGTCATACCCTCCCAAGACTTCCGGTATATTATGCATTGCAGCATACTCAACCGCCGGATGATGGCGATCGCCGATTTTTATAGCCATATCATTAAAGTGCAGTGTTAAACTGCCTTTATCCTCCGGATATCCCAGCTTTTGCAAGGCCAGATCAATCGTTTGCTTAATTGTATTTTCCAAAGTCGATGTCCCGTTGTAAACCTATCCGCCATCATACCAGAGCCTTTTTATTATGTAAATATTTAAAACTTTGTTGGTCGTTGCCCTATTTTTTCACAATTTTCATGTAAAGTTGGAACCATGTATGGGAATCATCAAAACCTTAAGATCGGCACCTTACACACAGGCCACATTTGTCAATGCGGGAATGCCCTGTTTCTCATCCTGATTGCAGTCGCCCTGTTTGCCGCGCTTTCCTATGCTGTGACCAATTCCGGACGCGGTGGCGGCAGTAGCGAGCGCGAGCGCCTGGAAATAGCCTTTGCGCAACTCCACCAACAGGCGCAAGGCTACCGCATGGCGATGAACCGCCTTGAGCTATTCAGCAATGTCCATGAAACTGAATACAGTTTTGTGAATGACGTCTGGCCAAGTTGGTTAAATAGCGCGACCCAGTATGAAAATACGAATTGCACAACAAACGATTGCCTGGTTTTTCATGAGCAGGGCGGTGGTGCAACTTATATGAAGCCGCCTTCCATTTTCAAAGAACTTTGCGATCAGAATTGTGACGTGGGCGGCGGTAATAATTTCTGGCGCTTTTCAGGCACTATTTTTGTACCCGGGATCGGTCAGGAAAATCAGTCAGAAATGATTGCCATGCACCGCGTTGATCAGGAAACCTGCAAGGCAATGAATGACCGTTTGGGCATCGAAAACCCCGGTGGCAA
>CAXGXG010000146.1:0-4856 GCA_964013525.1 uncultured Alphaproteobacteria bacterium
CCGACACGCAAAGGTGTTGGACCGTAATATTCATTCGTATAGTTTTTTGGACGCCACATTGGCAAGCCGGGCCCTTGGCTGAACGCGACAGGGGAATCTTGAATCAGCGTTGCGGGCGTGAACCCATTTTCCAGAGCCGCTGTATAAATGATCGGCTTAAATGCAGATCCTGGCTGGCGTTTGGCTTGGGTTGCACGGTTAAATTCGCTGCGGTCCTGTGAAAAACCACCGACCATGGCCAGAACACGGCCTGTGTTGGGGTCTAGGACAATAATCGCACCCTGAACCTCCGGAATCTGGCGGAGGTAATAGACAGCCAAATCATCAACAGTCTCGTCTGTTTTTTCAATCATATAAACTTCGCCGACCTTCATAAAGGAATCGACGGTAGATGGGGCAGCACCTGTGCGGAAATCACTCACACGTTTGGCAGCCCATTTCATCTTGTTATATGTGACAATACCTTTTTCACCGGATGTCAGGCCCATGATAGCCTGATCGTCATTACTTTCCAGGACAACAGCCAAATCCCAATTGCCGATCCCTTTTGGTGGTTCGACCTCAAGCAGCTTTTGTTGCCAGTTTTCAGTGTTTTCAAATTTTGCTACCGGCTCGGAGTGCCAGCCATGACGCATATCATAATCGACCAAACCGTTGCGCAAGGCTTGTTCGGCAATATCTTGCATTTCAGCATCGACAGAGGCATGTACAATCAAACCACCTTCATACAGGGAATCCTCGCCATAAAGTTTGCGGACCTCACGACGAACCTGCTCGGAAAAATATGGTGCCGTAATAAACTGGCTGCGGTCACGTGTATTAACTGTAATCGGCTTCTCGCGCGCGGCCTCAGCTTCTTCTTCGGTAATATAGCCGTCTTCAGTCATACGGCGGATGACCCAGTTGCGGCGGGAAACGGCTTCATCATAATTGCGGTTAGGCTGATAATTGTTTGGTGCTTTGGGGAGTGCCGCCAAATAGGCCAGTTCCGCCACATCCAATTCGTCCAGCGTTTTGTTAAAATACTCAAGGGATGCCGCAGCCACACCATAGGCGCCGCGTCCCAGATAAATCTCGTTGAGATAAAGCTCTAAGATTTTTTCTTTTGAAAATGCCTTTTCCAGACGGAAGGCCAGAATCGCCTCCTTGATCTTACGTTCATAAGACACTTCATTGGTCAAAAGGAAGTTCTTGGCAACCTGTTGGGTGATTGTGGAGGCTCCCTCAGGACGGCGGCCGGAACCGCGGTTTTTAATATTGGTAACAATTGCACGCATCACACCAATAAAATCAATACCGGGGTGGATCATGAAATGTTGATCCTCGGCCGATAGAAAGGCGTTTTTTACATTGTCAGGCATCGTATCAATGGGAACAAAGACGCGCTTTTCTGTTGCGAATTCGGCCATCAGATTACCACCTGCGGAATAAACGCGGGTTACGATTGGTGGCTCGTAATTCTTGAGTTTTGTGTAATCAGGAAGGTCTTCGCCGAAATAGAATAGGACCCAAACAATCAGGCCCAGGCCGACAATAGCGCCGACGAAACCGACAGATAGACAGGCGATAACAAATTTTCTCATGGTACGAATAACTTCCTTATTTTCACAACGGGCCTTAAGCCGCATCCATTTTTATTGGGCCTTCAGCCTTACCGTGTACAAACTGCTCTACATAGATATTGTTCGGATTGTCAATTTCTCCAGCTTTTCCGTTCCAGATAATTTCACCTTTGTACAACATTGCTACGTGGTCAGCGATTTTGCGGGCGCTTGCCATGTCGTGGGTGATCGACAAGGTTGTAGCCCCCAATTCTTCTCGGCACTTAATAATCAAATCATTGATAACATCCGCCATGATAGGATCAAGTCCGGTGGTGGGTTCGTCAAAGAAAATGATTTCAGGTTCGGTCGCTATGGCCCGCGCCAAAGATACGCGCTTTTGCATACCGCCGGACAGTTCTGCCGGAAACAGGTCGGCAACACGGGCGCCCAATCCCACAGCACGCAATTTCTCAATAGCAACGTCACGTGCGTCCTCTTTTGAAATATCTGTGTTTTGGGTCAGGCCGAATGCGACATTCTCCCAAATGCTCAAGCTGTCAAACAATGCCCCGCCTTGGAACAGCATGCCGAATTTTTTCATCAGCTCGTTACGTTCATCTGTTCCGTATTCAGTGGTGTCTTCACCATCAACGCGAACCTGTCCCTGGTCAGGCTGCATCAGCCCAAGCGCGCATTTGAGCATAACGGATTTGCCCGAACCGGATCCGCCGATAACAACAAGGGACTTTCCCTCCGGTATGCTAAGGTTAATTCCTTTTAAAACTTCGTTTTGACCAAAGCTTTTCCGGACATCAACCAGTTCAAGTTTGGCGTTACGTCGGCCGAAACTGTCTGCAATTTTCGTGTTCGCGCTCATGAAAAGAAGACCTGTGTAAGGATATAGTTAAAAAACAAAATCAAAATGGATGACGATACAACCGCATTAATGGTCGCAGCTCCAACGCCCTGCGCACCACGGCCTGCATTGTACCCGTAATAACAGCCCATAAGCGTAACAATAAACCCAAAAACGGCGGCCTTGACCAAACCGGAAAAGACATCAATAAATTCAATGAAATTCCAACTTTGGCGCAGGTAGTTTTCCGATAGGAAATCCAGGGCATGCACGCTGACAATGTAGCCGCCCATCACGCCGATAATATCTGCAATCAAAACCAGAACCGGCAACATCAATGTCCCGGCGATCAAACGCGGGGCGATCAAATATTTGAACGGGTTTGTGGAAAGGGTGACAAGGGCATCGATCTGTTCGGTGACGCGCATGGTTGCGATTTCAGCGGCGATGGACGCACCGATCCGTCCTGCCACCATCAGGCCAGCCAAAACAGGTGCCAATTCACGTGTAATCGACAATACAACCACATTGGCAATGGCACTTTCCGCGTTAAAGCGTGAGAAGCCAGTATAGGATTGAAGTGCCAGAACCATTCCAGTGAACAATGCGGTCAAGCCGACAACCGGCAAGGAATAATAACCAATGTCAATCAATTGACGGCCGATATGCCGGGCGTAAAACGGTGGGGTGAAACAATGGCGGATAGCGCAGGCGGTGAACATAAACAAACGGCCAACCCCAGTGAAAAGAGCAAGGCACATTTCACCGATTCGCTGCAAAATTTTAAACAGAGTGCTGACTAAAATACGCAGCGGATTTGATGAAACATCGGTTTCAGTGGCCATGGTACTCACCCGGAAAAATGAATATGTTTTTGATCAGCCACCTGAATAGCATTTTTCCATGCATTTTCCAAGCCTTGTCAGGACTTCATACCCAATTGTTCCGGCTTTTTCTGCAAAGGCCTGAAGCGGAATGTTGGGACCGATGATTTCGGCGTGCTGTCCTGGGGTGGGGGGTGTTTGCATATTGGAAATATCAACTGTCGTCAGGTCCATAGATATCCGGCCAACCATAGGACAGATTTTACCGTTTAGTGCGATGATGCCTTTATCGCCAAGGTTGCGAAATAGCCCGTCGGCATAGCCGATACCAAGTGTGGCAACGTCCATATCACGAGCGGCGATGTATTGCGCGCCGTAACCGACGGCCTCACCGGCCATAACCTTGCGAATTTGCAATACAGGCGCGGATAGCGAAACCACATCCCTGATACCGGTTTGCGTATGGGGCAGGGACCAGCCGCCATAAAGCGCAATTCCCGGGCGTGCCATGTCACAGGCGTATTCGGGGGTTGACAAGCTGGCGGCAGAGTTCGCAAAGCTGGCCGGAATGCCGGGGAAATATTTTCGGACCTTTTCGAAACACTTGTACTGATCTTGTGTTTGGGGGCTGTCAGGTACGTCGGCACTGGCGGCATGGGTCATCAAAAGCTTTATATTTAACCGCTGAAGGCGGGGATCGTTGGCTTCCTGATCCCGAATGCCCAAACGGTTCATGCCTGTATCAATATGCAACGCAATGGGTAAGTCGCCTGCACGGGCTGCCTGATCAAATGAATTGATAACGGGCAAATACCCCTTCGACTGACATATTTTGCGATCATTTTCTGAGGTCAGCCCATCCAGAATGTAAATATTGCGATCATGGGGGAGAATATTGTTTAAAACATCAGCCTCGCCAATGCGGGCAACAAAAAAATCGCGGATTCCTTCCTGATAAAGGAGGGGGGCAACCTTGTTGACGCCCAGCCCATAAGCGTCTGCCTTCACAGCCGCGCCCATATTGGCGGTATTGGGGAGAGTGTTTTGGATGCGGTTACAATTGTGGCGCAAGGCGTTGAGGTCAATTTCAAGTTTGAGCCCGCGTGACATATAAATTATGCGTCAAGCGCTGCGAAATCATGATGGGTATCAAGGTCGCTAAAGCGTGTGAATTCACCTGTGAATTGCATGCGAACGGTGCCAATCGGGCCGTGACGCTGTTTGGCAACGATACATTCTGCAATCCCGTGCGCCTGCTGGCAACGTTCTTGCCAGTCGGCATAGCGTTCGTTAAAGCGGGCTTCGTCTTCTTCGGGTCTGCGCCCGGGCTCGTCACGTTCCAGATAATATTGTTCACGATAGACGAACATCACAACATCCGCATCCTGCTCGATCGAGCCGGATTCACGCAAGTCAGACAGCTGTGGGCGTTTATTATCACGCTGTTCAACCGCACGCGAAAGCTGCGCCAAGGCGATAACGGGAATTTCCAATTCCTTGGCCAAAATTTTCAAGCCACGTGAAATTTCCGAGACTTCTTGTACACGGTTGGCCTGGCTGGATTTGCTGGACCCCATAAGCAGCTGAAGATAATCGATTACAATTAGGCCAAGTTC
Organism: uncultured Alphaproteobacteria bacterium; assembly: GCA_964013525.1. GTDB lineage: Bacteria > Pseudomonadota > Alphaproteobacteria > Micavibrionales > CSBR16-224 > CATLPD01. The sequence continues at coordinate 4,841 of CAXGXG010000146.1, forward strand.
TTTACCTTGCTCAGCA
>CAXGXG010000147.1:0-4849 GCA_964013525.1 uncultured Alphaproteobacteria bacterium
GATGGTTTCTTCTAGGTTTTCTTTTAACGATTCTTCTTCTTTATTTAGCTCTTTATCTTTACTCATTGTTTTATTCACTTTATAGTAATCTTTTTTTGACAAATGTATTGCCAATTCTGAAAAAATGTCAAAATGTCATTATTATAATTTAAGAATTATTTAAGAATTAAAGTTTTACCAAGACTTATTTTTGTGTGTAATTCAATTAAACCAAATTATCATAACAATGAAAAAAGTATTTTTAAACATGTTTGTGGTTGCAGCATTAGGTATGTCTGTAATTTCTTGTAAGAATGAAGCTAAAAATGAAACTGAAGCTAAAGAAGCTGAAGAAGTAGTTGAAGCTACTGAAGAATAAAAAAAAGCCGGGTCAGCTATCCCTTCCCGGCTTGCAGGGTACCATCTGTTGCCGAATAGCGGCGTCGAATACCCTATAAAATTAAATATAGCACAAAACGGTTAATTTTCCACTTTTATTAAATCCAAAATAAGCCCCATACAGGGGCTTTTGAGGTATTTGACCAACGATGGAGCACAAAAAATAATTCAGCGCATTTTTAAAGCCGTTTCGAAGCTTTTAAATTCAGTTTTATATCATTCTTTTTCAAGATTTTTATCTGAAGGGAAAATTAGGGGGATTTCAAACTGAATTCTGTTGGCAGCTGTATTTGATATGCTTTCAGATCCATCGAAGCCTATTTTTGCTCCTATGACAGAAATTCCTGCGCCGCCATCCTTTTTAGAAGAGTCGGTTTCAGTCACCATCAGATCATATTTTACACGCAACAAAGGCGCATATCTATATGGGCTATGGTGCGCAGGTTTGCCTGATTTCTTGCCTAGATCACCATTAATCATTGGATTGATTATAGCCAGAGAATTTTGTTCTTTTAAAGTGTTCTGGCTTTCGCTGACTGCGCTAACAATCTCTAAAAGTGAGGTTTTCACAAACTCTTTAAGCTCCATATCTTCTCCTTTGCCAGCGTTTTACTGGTATATTTGCAGACCATGCTATGTGGGGAATCACTCCCCTATCATAAACAGCATGAACGAGATTTTACAAGTCACATCTTCAATTTCTTTGGACAACGGCGGGTTGCCGATCTGGATCCATATTATGCCAGCAGGCGAGTTTATGGCAGATGATGGGCGCGGCCCATTTAACCTGAAAGATCCGGAGGCGGTTATCAAAGCTTCCTTGCGCCAAAAAGTTGAAATGGTCGTCGACCGGGATCATGAACTGGTTCATGCGGAAGGTACGGGCAGACACATCATGGCTGCCGGCTGGATCAATGAGCTGGAAGCTCGGGAGGACGGCATCTGGGCCAAAGTGCAATGGACGTCTTCCGCGATCGCCCAAATCAAACAACGTGAATATCGATATATTTCCCCGGTATTTGGCCACAAAAACGGGGAAGTCACCAGAATACGGCACGTCAGCCTGGTTAACGAGCCTGCGCTTGAACTGACGGCCGTTGCATCCAAAACCAACTCTAACCAAAAGGAACAATTCATGAAAAATAAACATCTGATTGCCTTGGCGGCGTTGCTTAGCCTGCCTGAAGGCATTACAGGCGAGGAAGTTGTCAAAGCCGTGGAAGATCAGCAGAAAGAGTTTGAAAAGCTGGAAAACGAAGTTTCTGCAGCCCGTAAAGCATTAAATATTGCGCCAGAGCAAGATCTCGCAAAAGCGATTGAAACCGCGTCTAAACAGACCGAAAACGGCAAAAACCCGGATCCTGAAAAGTTTGTGCCGATGTCAATGTTTACCGAAACGCGTGACGAGCTGAGCACCTTGCGTGAGACGATCGCAAAGGATAAGGCGGATAACGCTGTTGTGGCTGCGATGGCCAAGGGACAGATTTCCCCGGCTCAAAAAGGTTGGGCGCTTGAATATGCCAGTAGCAATCCAACAGGGTTTGAGAACTTCCTGAAGGGCCAGCCGGTCATCGTGAAAGACGGTGAAGGCGAGCTGGCGGGTAAAAAGGCCGATAAGTCGGATGAACTGACCGAAAGCCAGCAGGCAATCTGCAATCAACTGGGGCTATCAAAAGATCAGTTCCTGGGCAAAACCAAAACTGAAGGAGATGAATAATGACGGCTCTAACCAAAAACCGTAACACTGTGACACGCAGCGGCGACTTTGTTGTTCTGCCTGTTGCGGCAACAAAGACTATTTATGCGGGCTCTCTAGTTGCTCTAGATGCCGCCGGCAATGCTACGCCAGGTGCGACGGCCACAACATTGAAAGGTCTGGGCCGTGCAGAAGAGCATGTTGACAATGCAAACGGCGCCGCCGGGGAAAAGTTTGTAAAAATCCGCACCGGCATCTTTCCTTATGCCAACAGTGCTGACGCTGATGAGGTAACACGGGCTGCCATTAAGAGCGATTGTTATATCGTCGATGACCAGACAGTTGCCAAAACCGACGGGACAGGAAGCCGCTCAGTTGCCGGTCAGGTCTTTGATGTCGATGAACACGGCGTCTGGGTCAAATTCAGCTAATTATTAAAAATCAAACGTAAGAAGGACTTTTATTATGGACATTAACAAAGAAAATCTTCGCGCTGTGACGCAGGGTTATACGACTGTGTTTAACAATGCTTTTAGCGCCGCTGCCGCCTTATATGGCCGTGTGGCAATGGAAGTGCCCTCCAACAGCGCATCCAACACCTATGGTTGGTTGGGGAAAACAACCCGTTTCCGCAAATGGCTTGGAGACCGAGTTGTTCAAAACCTCAAAACGCATCAGTACACAATTTTGAATGAAAAGTTTGAAGATACTGTGGCTGTAGGTAAAGACGACATTGAAGACGACACATACGGAACCTACCGCCCAATGTTTGAAATGCTAGGCCATGATGCGGCTATGCACCCGGATGAGTTGGTTTTTGACCTAATGAAAAACGGTTTCGATAGCACTTGCTATGATGGGCAATACTTCTTTGATACAGATCACCCGGTTATTGGCAATGATGGACAGGAAGTGTCCGTTTCAAACTTTCAAGACGGTGCAGGTGATGCGTGGTTCCTGCTGGATGTCAGCAAACCCATCCGCCCATTCATCTTTCAAAAGCGCCGCGATTATAACTTTGTCGCAAAGGATAATCCGGAAGATGACAATGTTTTCTGGAAAGATGAATTTGTCTATGGCGTTGATGCCCGTGTTGCTGCCGGCTATGCGCTTTGGCAGTTGGCTTTTGGCTCAAAGGCTGCTCTGGACAACACAAATTACCAAGCCGCTCGCGCTGCCATGATGAGTGTTAAGGGCGATAACGGCAAGCCACTGGGCGTGCGACCTAACCTTTTGGTTGTGCCGCCATCCCTTGAAGCTGCAGCCAAGGAAATTCTTGAAGCGGAACGCAAAGCCAATGGGGCTACCAACACTGAACGCAATACTGCTGAATTGCTGGTTGTTCCATACCTTGCATGATGGTGCGGGCGCGGTTCCGGCCGTGCCCCTATCTAGCTACCAATTAACCTTAGGAGAATGAAATGTCTAAAAAATTGAAAATTGTCAGCAAGCAAGACGGCTTTCGCCGTGCCGGCTTTGCCTTTGGATCTGAAGAAACCATTCTGGATCCGGCGGATCTGAGCAAAACGCAAATCAAGCAGCTGAAAACTGAAACCATGCTGGTTGTCACAGAAATTGAAGATAGCGGCAAATCTGCCAAAGCGACGCAAAATGAGCCGGACACAAAAACAGCAGAAGAAGTCATCACCGAAATTGAGGCCAGTGAAGATCTGAAATTCCTTGGTTCTCAGCTGAAGGATAAACGTGTGACTGTTCAGCGCGCCGCCAAGGCCCGTATTGAATCTCTTGAAAATACCGAAGCGAGTAAAACCGGCAACAATACCGATAAGAAGTAATGCCTGCCTGGCGGCGACACCTGCCGCATGATCCGAAAGTGGTGTGACAGCCGGGAGAGTACCGGCACCAATTAAAGGAAAACGGGATGTACGCAACAAAAGAAGATATGCTCAAACGCTATACACAGGCTGATTTAATTCAGCTGACTGACCGTGTAGAGCCATATACCAATACCATTATTGATGATGTGTTAAATCAAGCGCTTGAAGATGCAGCGGCCACAATCGACACTTACGTCGCCAATCGTTATGATTTGCCTGTTAACGGCATACCAAAGGCTTTGACGATTCAGGCGTGTGCCATCGCTTACTATAATTTGCATCAGGGCCGCCATCCGGACGAAATCCGCACAGCCTACGAAGATGCAATCTCTTTCCTGGACAAAATTGCCAGTGGCTGGATTTTACTGGACATTGGCGGGACTGAGCCACAATCAAGTGCCGCTATTGCTGAATACGATGCTCCGGATCAGATGTTTTCACGTGACAAGCTGAAGGGGTTTTAAACCATGATTTCAGTGCAGTTTAATGGTGACAAAAAAGTTATTAAATCCATAGAAAATCTGGGATCCCGCAGCCACCGGCGCGAATTGTTTGATCAGATTGGATCATACGGTGTAAGTAGCACCCAACAGCGTTTTCTGGATCAAACCGGGCCTGACGGCCAAAAATGGAAGCCCTCAGCCCGCGCCAGAGAAAACGGCGGGCAAACCCTGCGTGATCGAAACCACCTGTTTCAGAGCCTGACCCATGATTACAGCGCCGATCATGCCGAATGGGGAACAAACATCATTTATGCGGCAATTCACCAGTTCGGCGGCATTATCAAAGCAAAGTCTGCCAATGCCCTGCAATTTTTTGTTGGTAACCGCTTTGCGACGGTCAAACAGGTTGTTATGCCGGCGCGGCCTTTTTTAGGTATTGATAGCAAAGATGAAGCCGAGATTGCAGCCATTGTTGATGATTGGGTGAGGGAGAC
>CAXGXG010000148.1:0-4840 GCA_964013525.1 uncultured Alphaproteobacteria bacterium
CAATAATGGCTTGCGGCCTCTTGTCAATGGGTTGTCAGCGTTTGGCGTATTGCAAACGCACAGTTTTCCATCTTCACCAAAACACAGCCATGCCCATCCGCTACCGAATTGGCCTGTACCTTTTTCTTTGAAGGTCTTTTTGAAATCGTCATAGCTGCCAAAATCTTTTTCGATTTGTTCGGCCAGTGAACCGCTCGGCTTGCCGCCGCCCTTTGGGGTCAGGCACTTCCAGAAAAAGCTGTGGTTATAGTGCTGTGCAACATTGTTAAATGTGCCCTGGTCTTTTTCTTTGGCAGCTACAACGGCATCTTCCAAATCCATATCCTGGATTTTGGTACCTTCTGTCAGCTTGTTGGCTTTTTCAACATAGGCCTTATGGTGCTTACCGTGGTGATAGTCCAATGTCTTGGAAGACATGTGCGGCTCAAGCGCATTTTTATCAAATGGCAATTCGGGTAAAGTAAAACTCATGAATATATCCTTTCAAGGGTTGGTTCAAATTCATCAACGTATAAAAGAATAGGCAAGTTCCTGATGATTGCAAGGGGGTGGGCTTTTCATTCTTGCAGTGTGAACATCATTCCCTGCCATAGGGTACAGTTTTCTGGGGCAGGGCAGGCCTGTGTGCAATTAATCCTTAGCCTTCCAGGTTGCAGTTCAGTATCAAAGCGGATTTCATACCGGCTTTCTCCCATCTTTACCAAAGGTATTCGGCCATAATCCGAAGCAAAGCAGTAAAGCGCTTTGTCAGATCGTGTGTGCGTTGTATCCAACGTAAAACCGATTGCCAGACCAGAAGCCGCTTTTTGCAGACGGTCTGCTGGTGTGATATTCGTCATGATCAATGGCTGTGCATCCAATATGGTTTTCAGTCGCTCCATGGCAGAATAACCATTGGTCAACGAAAAACGTGGCAAAACGCCATCACCTGTTTTTAAGTGGGCAACACCACTGTGTAGGCCAAATACATGTTTGAAGTCATATTTTTCCAGTGTTTCCAGATTTCTCTGGCTGTACCCCCCATGCGGTACGGAAATATATTTTGGCCGGGTCCCCAATTCGCGTTCAAAATATCGTATGTCCTTATTTATCAAGGCGCTTAAGGCTTTTTCGTCCAAACGAGTAATGTCGCGGTAGCTGTTTGGCAGTAGGCCGACCTCAACCAGCCCGCTTTCTTGCAGGGCTTGGACGTCATCCCACCCCATATACGCTGGCGCACCACGTTCAATGCGCGCAGGAGAGACCATAAGAAGAAAAGGAATGCCGCGCTCTATCAACAGCTTCATTGCGTTCTCATAGCTGCTGCGGTATCCACCTTCAAAGGTTATCAAGGTTTTGTGTTCTTCGCCGGATTGAAAGAGGCCACTACCGGTTAAGAATTGCGTGTTGGTTTGGGTAAAATATTTTAGATGATCTTTAAAATCTTGTGTTGAAAGCGCATATCCCTGATCTATGTCTGAAACACGGTGATAAGCCAGGATGACTGCGCTTTTGGTGCCAGTGCCAGGTTGATTATATACCTGTGCCATGGCGGGGTCAACACGCATACCCATGCCAGCAAAGCCAGTCAAAACCAGCAGTGCCAATATGAAACCAAAGATGTATTGTTTCGTTGTCATGGGCAAATGAATTGTTTAGAGTTGGTCAAACAATACGCGTGATAGAAAGATAAGGGAAGAAAAATGTCAGAAATCCAAACACAAGCCAAAGATGTGCTTTTTAACGATGCACGTACGTATAATGCATGGAAGGAAAAAGATGTAGATGACACCATTTTAAATGAGCTCTACGACCTGATGAAAATGGGTCCGACCAGTGCAAATTGCTGTCCTGCCCGCATCATTTTTCTAAAGTCTGATGAAGCGAAAGCGCGCCTTAAGCCCCATCTTTCAGAAGGGAACGTCGATAAAACCATGGCAGCCCCAGTTGTTGCAATCATTGCCTATGATGAAGAGTTTCACGAAGAACTGCCGTTTTTATTCCCGCATGCCAATGCCAAATCCTGGTTTGCAGGGGAAAAGAACAAGGCCAACCGTGAGGAAACAGCCTTTCGTAACGGAACCCTCCAAGGTGCTTATTTGATTATGGCGGCGCGCGCTGTTGGGTTAGACTGTGGACCTATGTCCGGTTTTGACAAGGACGGCGTGAACAAAGAATTCTTTGATGGTACAACCCACACAGCCAATTTCCTTTGTAACCTTGGATATGGTGACAGCGAAGGTTTGTTTCCCAGAAGCCCACGGTTTGAATTTGATCAGGTTTGCAAGGTATTATAAGGCGCAACTCTATGCCCCTGAACAGCTCTGTTATTCTGGCCGTTGACACAGTGAGCGCACAACCGGCTGTTGCTCTTGATTGCCAGGGCAGCCTTCATATCCGTCCGCTGGAAATGGGGCGGCGCCAATCCGCGCTGTTGTTAAAAAATGTTCAGACACTTTTAAACGAGCAGGGCATCGGATTTCATGATATCACCCATCTGGCCACATTGACGGGGCCCGGCAGCTTTACAGGCATACGTGTCGGGCTATCCTTCCTAAAAGGGATCGCGATTGCCACAAGAATACCGTTGGCAGGCGCGCAACATTTTGAAATCCTGAAACAGATCTGCCCCGCATCTGAAACAGGCGTCATCATTTTGGAATCCGGGCGCGATGAAAAGTTTATTGCACGTGTAAAAAATCAGGAAATCGTATCCACAAAAAATATCACGACAGATGTCTATTTCAGCACGGGGATGATAGACAGCTTTTTGATCAGTGATATGAACCTGACGGACGCGCCACAAGTCGTAAAAGTTATTCCATATATCGATAAACCTGTTGAATTGTTGGTAAAATATGTAAAAAAAGATAAAAATCGCTTCACTTCTGGTGGGGTGGCCCCATATTACGTTAGAGAGGCGGATACAACGTCCCCTAAAAATGCGTTTTGAATTTTCATTCTGAAAGGTCAAAGTCTATATGATTTCCGAAGATAAAGCTTTTATACTGGAACAAACGACACATGTCGTAGCCGCCAGAGTTAACGAATCCGATATGGATGCGGACGAAATTGAGGCGCTCTATCGCCGGGTTTTTGCAATGATGCACGAAATTTGCCAGAGCGTTGAAATCATTTGCGATGTGCAAGAGCCCGCTGTTCCCATAGAAGATTCCATACAGCCTGATTACTTGGTGTGTTTAGAGGACGGGAAAAAGATGAAGATGATGCGCCGTTATTTGCGCACGTCTTATGATATGACACCCGAAGAATACCGTGAAAAATGGGATTTGCCGGATGACTATCCAATGACAGCCCCAAATTACGCTAAAAAACGGAGCAACCTTGCCAAGGATATTGGCCTTGGAAAGTCAAAAACCAAGAAAAAAGGCAAACCAACAAAAAAAGAGAAAGATTAATCGGGCAAAGTTCGTCAGAGTTTAGGTGGCTTTGGCCAATTCTTGCGCCCGTTTGGCGGCTGCACTGATCGTTTCTTGCATCAGGCTTTTGAGGCCGTTTTCATCCCGCATCAAAATATCTAAGCCGGCTTCAGTTGTGCCCTTCGGACTTGTGACATTCGTGCGGAGCTGGCTAGCCGTCGTATCACCCTCAGCATTTGCGAGCGCACCGGCACCGATCACAGTCTGTCTGGCTATGATGTCTGCCTGGTTCTTGGTCAGGCCTAAGTTTTGCGCGGCGCTCGACATTGCTTCCATCATATAAAAGACATAGGCCGGGCCACTTCCTGACAAGGCAGTGACCGTATTGATATCGGCCTCACTATCCAGCCAAACACCAAAACCTGTGGCATTCGTAAATTTATCTATGGTCTTTTTGGATGCTTTATTTGTTGCGTCATTTGCAACTATTCCGCAAACACCTTGCCCCACAGCCACGGGTGTATTGGGCATCATGCGCACGCATGGCTGTGCGGAACCATAATGTCCCTCAAAAAACGCCAGCGGTGTTCCTGCCAATATGCTAACCACAATCTCACTACCCTTAACAATCTCTGCATAATCAGTAGCGATGCGTGTCATGACTTGTGGCTTTACGCAAAAGAAAACAATATCATAACCTGTTTTTAGGTCATTTATTTTATCAAAAACATGAATGTTTTCAGCACGAACAGGGGCAGGGCGCATGGATGTCAGAAGGATATCACACTGTTTGAAAAGGCCTGCCTGGCTCCACCCTTTGAGCAGGGCGCTGCCCATGTTTCCACAACCGACCATAAGTATACTTAAATCGTTCATAAGATGTTCGAATTCTGATTTAGTGAAAGCAGGGATTAAAAAACTTACGCTTCCCCGATTGTTTTCATGAGCGCCGTTGAAAGCGTTTCGTGCGATTGGATGCTGCCGTTGGATAGCATAACGAACGTTGAATAATAACGGTCACACTCAGTCACGGCCAGTTCGACAATGTCATTCACCATTTCCACAGACACGGCTGAGGGGATGTGTTCCAACAACATGGTGTACTTAAAGCAGGGAAAGCTGGTTGCCGTATCAATAATAAAATGGCCCATCCACATTTCTTCGTTTGTCTGCATTAAAAAATCTGCAGCCACGTCACGGTTTTCGCCCTTTATTGCAACGTCAATACAGCTGAGGATATTGAGGGCGCAAAATTCTTCATTCCATTGAAGTGTCAAATCGAATTTACTGCGCTGTCCTGCCAGTTGAAGGCTGAGGGTATTGCTGTCAACGCGCTTGTAATACCAGCTCTTGTGACTTGCCAGTTCCTCGACAAAATCCAAAGGATTGTGATCATCCAGCATCGGTTCGTAAGAGAAATTCATCATAAGAGGTGGCCCCGCGTCTTATTAGTTGACATATTACCTACCATTTCCACCGCA
>CAXGXG010000149.1:0-4782 GCA_964013525.1 uncultured Alphaproteobacteria bacterium
TGAACCTATGGGCTTTGCACGCTTTTTGTACAATTCAGGTTCGTTGACATCTGCATCGTCCGATACGGCCAAGCGTAAAAGAACAGTAAAGGTTGATCCCTTTCCCTCTTCACTTTGTACAGTCACATCGCCATTCATTATGCGCGCCAATTCACGGCTGATTGCAAGGCCAAGGCCAGTCCCGCCATACATACGGGTTATCGAATTATCGGCCTGATTAAATCGCTCAAAAATATGTTCCTGTTTATCCAAAGGAATCCCGACACCCGTATCGGCAACCCGCACTTCGAATGTGCAGATTCCATTTTTCTGGCTTAGTTTTTGAACAGTGAGGTGAATTGTACCTTCCTGCGTAAACTTTAGTGCGTTTGCAACAAGGTTGTTTAGGATCTGGCGAATGCGTCCGGGGTCCCCCCGAAGTGGCGGAAGCGCGTCCGCATCAGCAATTGAGAGATCAACCCCCTTGCGCGCTGCCTGTCCACTAAAGCTGTTGACCACACCATGAACCAGCGCCGCCATATCAAAACGAAAGACCTCAAGCTCAATTTTTTGTGACTGAATGCGGTCAATGTCCAGCAAGTCACCGATAATGGTTTCCAGCGATGATGCACTTTGCATTTGAATATCCATCAATTCGACCACTTCATCAGGAATGTCATCGCGGTGATACATAATTTGTGTGATCCCCGTGACCACCCCGAGCGGCGTGCGCAACTCGTGGCTCATATTGGCAAGAAAATCTGATTTCGCCTGATTGGCAATTTCGGCCGCTTCTGCGGCATGTTTGTATTTCTGTTCACTTTCACGCAAGGCATCATTGGTTTGGGTCAGTTCGCGGGTTCTGCGTTTGACCATGCGCTCCAGCTCGTCGCGGTTACTGATAATGCTGTCAATGCTGGGAAGCGCCATAATTTTGGGGATCATCCGCCAAAGCACAATCGCTGTTGCGATAGAAACCAGACCCGTTATCAACTTGATAATACCGTCCGCGCGGTAATAGGCATGCCACAGGGACACGATGCCGAAAATATGGGTCAGTCCGCATAACACGATGAACAGCGCGAACAACAAAAACATACCATTGAACGTCAGGTCGCGCCGCTTGCGAACCAAATAAACCAATGCAATGGGAATGGAAAAATAGGCCGCGGCAATTAAAAAATCGGACACGGCATGCAGGGCGATCAGCTCCCCTTCATAGAACATACATTGCTGGCGCGGCACGTAATCCTGAAAAAGGTTGCCGAAAAAGCTGCCTGTATCTACAGGCGTATGGTTGTGTTGCATGTCCATAAACCGGTCCTTCTTGGGCGATTCGGTCTTTCATGATCAGGATTTTAAATTTCCGTGTATATGAAAAACCGCCGTTTACTGGGGTTTTAAAGGTTCATTAACCGATTTTATTTGAAAACCTGCCAATACATGGTACAATATAAACACAATCAGATAGAAAAAAAGAGAGAAGTGGCCCACATGACCGTGCCCGCTATAAATATATCAAACATGACGTTTGAAACCTTCCCGGCAGAGGGGCAAACCCGCCCATCTGCAGTGATCGCATCCACTGATCAGAAAAACGGTTTGGTTGCCTCTTTTGTAAACGCCCAAACAGCAAAACCTTTGACACCAAAACAAAGCGCTGTCCCATCGGCCATTTTGGCATTGGGCCGTTCACGGTAATTTCATTTCATGAACAGTGATTTTCTTTTATCGGATGAAGGCGACGTCGTCTTTGTTCAGGATCGCCCCTTTTTGCGCCCGGTTGTTCGGGCCGAATTTTTTGCCGAAAGCGGAACACTGATCCTGTTTTTCGACAATGAAGACAGCCGGATGATCGAATGCGAAATCTCCAACGAACGGCTGATTCAGGCCATATGCGAAGCCCCGCACATTATCCTTAGTCATGTCGCAGGTGAAACCCTGCAAGACGGGCACCAGGTACCTTTGATCGCCATTCGCTAGGCCTTGGCCGCGACCTTCCTACATTTGAACTTATTGCCTTCTTCTTTGTTTGCATTGGTGAATAAACACAACACGCATGTCGTTATTTTGACGGCAGAAACAAAGGAGATCACAAATGAAAAAATACGGAACCGCCCAATGGAAAGGTGACCTTAAAACAGGTACGGGATTATTTTCAACCGAAAGCGGCGCATTAAAAGATATTCAATACGGATTTAAAAAGCGTTTTGAGGGCGAGCCCGGATCAAACCCCGAAGAGGTGATCGGCGCTGCACATGCCGCATGTTTTTCAATGGCCCTATCCAAGGAGCTGGGCGAATTTGACATCACAGCGGACGAAATCAACAGCCAGGCAGACATCACGCTTGAAAAGAAAGACGGCGGCTTTGCCATCACAAAATCCCATCTGACCGTAACTGTTAATGCTGATGGCGATAAAGGCGATATTGAAAAAGCAGCCAAAACGGCAAAGGAAAACTGCCCCGTTTCAAAACTGCTGAACGCAGAGATCTCTATGGATCTGACGGTTGCATAACCCCCCTAATTTATTATAAGGAGTATATAATGACAAAAGAATTTGATTGCGAAACATATAACGGCGTCCGGATCCCCAAACTGGGTTTAGGAACGTGGCAGCTTGAAGGGCAAAACTGCAAAGATGCCATCAACTATGCATTGGATGAAATCGGCTGCCGGCACGTGGATACGGCCCAGGCCTACGGTAACGAGGAACAGGTCGGCGCTGCATTAGAAGAATCCGGCACACGCCGCGAAGACATCTTTTTAACAACCAAGGTCTGGATGGACAATATGTCCGGCGACCGTGTTGTACCGTCAATTGATGAAAGCCTGAAAAAACTGCGCACAGATTACTGTGATCTGATCCTCATTCACTGGCCCAACGATGATGTGGCCTTCGAAGAAACTCTGGGTGCTTTGAAAAAAGCACAAGAACAGGGCAAAACTCGCCTGATTGGGGTCAGCAATTACACGACCGATCAGGTTAAGAAAGTCCGCGAAGACCTGGGTTTTGATATCGCCGTTAACCAGTGCGAATACCACCCGTTTTTAAACCAGTCACAATTGATCGAACAGTGCCGCGAATATGGCATGATGTTTACCGCGTACAGCCCTTTGGCACGCGGCAAGGTGATGGGCGATTCCACTTTGGAAGACCTGTCCCATTCCTACAACAAAACGCCCGCGCAAATCACATTGCGTTGGTTGTATCAACAGGACAATGTTCTGGCCATTCCAAAATCTTCAAGCAAGGAGCACATCGAAGCCAATTTTGATATCCTTGACTTTGAGCTGAATGATCAGGATATGGAGCGGATTTTCGAAATGCGCGAACGCAATAAACGTATGGTCGATCCGGACTTTGCACCCAAGTGGGATGTTGCGGCATAATCACGACGAAACATTTGCAAAACAAAAACCCCTGGTTGAAAGGCTGGGGGTTTTTGATATTGTCTGTTCAACAAATTTGATAGCGCTTAAGGGGCGGATGCCTCAAAACCTTTCTGATACTCTGGTCGGGCAAGATCGGTAACAGCGGTTGTCACCGGCACATCAACGACGTAATCCCCCTCGGCACTGGCGCCGGCCGCCCCTTGCGGTAAATAGACCTTAAAGGCATAAATGGCATCCCCCTGACGGCCGCTTTCAACAGGGGCAATCGGGAATTCGGCAATATCCGGACAGGCCGGACGCGCCTGAACATTCTGTAATGCACTGGCGGCATAGCCAAGTTTTTCGGCCTGCATATTGCGTAAACGATCACAGTAATGCGGGGTAATTGCGCTCAAGAACTGTTCAGGTGCCGTAAACATATTGCGTGTCAGGATAAAATCCTCTTCCACCCGGCTCCAGTTCAGAACTTCCCAATAAGTTGACCCGTGGGCACCGCCCTGAAAGGCATAAACCTCGGCCGCCAGGCTGTAGACGTCCGGCGTGTTGGCGGTCAATGTCCAGTTTTTGCTGAATTCATAGGCATGGAAATTAAATCCGTTTGCCTTGGCCTCAGTACGCCACTCGCCGGCGCGGGTGTGATAATCTGCAAAGCTTTCTTCTTTATCCTGATCCAGCCATTGGGCAACCGCATCAATTTCAAGCGCGCTATCAGGATAGCGGTATTCAAACGACAACAAATTATCGTTTCGAACGGTAGACGTAGGGTCCATATCTGCGGCATCGGCCGTATCTGTTTGTGATTGCGTCGTTTCCGAATTTGTCACCACGATTGTGTCATCAGTTTCTACAACCGCATCGCGGTTTGGAAAATCAAGGAATTTTATTTCTAAAATATTGAAAACTCCGGCCAGAAAAACGCCGAAGGCACAAAGGACAAGGATGGTGACTATTCGTTTCATATCCGCACACATACGCACAACGGCACGCATTGTTCACATTAGGTTAAAACACCCCATGAACGTATTTCATTTTCAGGGGGTTTTCAATGTTATAAGCGCGGATTCTTGGCGCGGCGACGGTCGACCGATGATCCGTAACCCATTTGTTCACGGTATTTCACAACCGTACGGCGGGCGATTTCAACACCATCAGCTTGCAGGGCTTTAACGATTTTCGCATCTGACAAAATCTTGTTCGGATCTTCGTGGTCTATCAAACCCTTGATCTTGGCTTTGACCGCCTCTGATGAATAATCGATCGCACCGTCTGAGGAATTGATTGAACTGGTAAAGAAATATTTCAGCTCGAATACGCCACGCGGGGTCGCCATAAATTTGTTTGTGGTGACACGCGATACGGTGCTTTCGTGCATTCCAATCGCCTCTGCAACATCACGCAGGACCAAGG
>CAXGXG010000150.1:0-4755 GCA_964013525.1 uncultured Alphaproteobacteria bacterium
AGGGACCGTTTCCGCGCCGCACCACAATCCGTCAGTCAAATGGAGGCCCTGGCCGAATCCGGTCATGTTGAGAAGGTGATCCCCTATCAGTTAAAAGGACTTGAAGGGGAGAGCGGAAAGCTTAAGTCTGTAGAGGTTGCAACATTAAAAGGCGATGTCCGCAGTATCGATTGCGATCACCTGTTGTGTTTTTACGGGCTGAACCAGAACCTGGGACCAATCCGGGAATGGGATCTGGACATCAACGGTTATCACATTGAAATTGACCCCACGACCGCATGCACTAATCGTACGGGGATCTATGCCATGGGTGATGTGGCCACCTATGAACACAAGCTGAAGCTGATCGCAACCGGATTTGCAGAGGCCGCCCAAGCCGCGCACCACGCCTATAATTTGGTTTATCCGGATCAGGCTTTGCATTTTGAATATTCAACAACCAAGGGTCTTCCGGGATCTGAAAAAAAAGAACACGAAAAGGCATCTTGATATGTTTATCCAAACTGAAAACACACCAAACCCCAATACGGTTAAATTTTTGCCCGGCTGTGAAGTTGTGCGTCCAACCCCCGTTGATGTCGCCACCCGCGAAGAGGCCGAAGTGAAATCACCGTTGGCTGCGCGCCTGTTTCGTATTGATGGCGTTGAACGCGTATTTCTGGGTGCTGATTTTGTCAGTATTACTAAGCCGGACAATACGGATTGGAATATGATCAAGCCGCAAATTCTGACCAGCCTGTTGGAGCATTTCAGCAACGGGCTGCCTGTCTTAACGGCAGAGTTGGAAGAACAGGACGGCGGGCCCAGCGGCAACGAAATCCACGAAGATGATGATGAAATCACCGTCCAGATCAAGGAGCTGCTGGAAACGCGCGTGCGCCCGGCCGTGGCCCAAGACGGTGGGGATATCGTTTTCAACCGTTTTGATGATGGCATTGTTTATCTGGAGATGCGCGGCGCCTGCGCCGGTTGCCCCAGTTCAACCATGACGCTCAAGGCCGGCATTGAAAACATGCTGAAACACTATATTCCCGAGGTTGAAGAGGTCCGCCCGGTCGAAGCCTATTAAGCAATAAAGCATAGGTCCTTTCAGCGCGGCCCGCGCGTTTTAGGTGCCTTTGATGCCTTTTTTGGGGCTTTCATATCCAGCTGTTCCAACTGTCGGTCATTATCCAGCAGGGTTTCTTGGATGGTTTCTATCGTCTTCTTGCGCTCTGCAATTTCAGCGAACAGTTTTTGAATGTCAGCTTCACGTTCGGAAATTTCATGTTTCAGGTCTTGTTTGTCTTTTTCCAAAAGGGCCTGTTCGATGCAAATACGGTTGCTTTCAATTTGTATCGGGTCCGTATGAAACGCCAGCGGCTTGGATTGTCCTGAAAATGCATCTTTGATGGCTTTGACTATATTTTCTACGCCTCGACCGGCATGCACTATGCCGGACTTTACCAGCAGGTTAGGCGTGGTTTCAGGCTTTTCTTCGATTGAGATCACATGAATTTTTGGCGTTGTTTTTGATAATTTTTCAAGCGCCATTTCATATGATTTTTTTAACGGCGAATTAATAATAAACACGTATGTCGGGTCTGTAGCATCGTTTCTTTCGGCTGAATCTTTATAACCGTTTACGATTTGATCAACATAATCATCTTGTGTAAAATCGCTATTGAAATCTTCTTTATAGCTGTTGCCGCCAGTGGTGGCGAAAAAACGTTCCCCCAACCCCGCTTCGCGGATAGCATCTGTAATGTCTTTTCCGATCGGATCCCCGCCACCGCGAAAGCCCAAGACGTTGATAAAATACAAAATATTATTGTTATTCGATGACATGCGTATCCTGCCTGTAAAAAGAAAATAGATTTGGCATAATAAGCAGATTGTGCGGCTTATGTCAATTTAATGCTTAACCACCAGACAGGTGACTAAGCACTTCAACCGCAGGCCTTCGTCCGGAAATAAAGGGAAGACGCTTTTTGGATTGAGGCAGTATCAGTCCGCAACGCCAACCAGATCATCGTCGTCATCATCGTCACTGGCGTTATCAATGTTGTCTACGTCCAGATCGTCCAGGTCATCCAGATCGATATCCTCATCATCTTCGTCTTCCTCGGCTGCGTCCTTTTCACGCTTGGCCTTGGCTTTTTCTTCCTTCTTCAGCGCGGCCTTTTTGGCGGCGGCCGCTTTTTTCTGAAGAGCCTGATAGGCTTCGGTACAATGGGATACACAATAGGGTCGGCCCGGGTGAACATCATCACCACAGAAGTGGAATTCCGCAGACTGCGGATCTCCGATCGGCCATTTACAAATGCGGTCCGTCAAATCCAAAATACCAAGATTTTCGCTTTTCGGGCGCTCTTTCTTTTTCTTCTTCGGACCTGCCGGAATCGGTTTAATAGATTTTGGAAGCGGCGTTTGTTTCGGTTCTTCTGTTTTTTTCTTTTTCTGTGTCGGCTTTTTGGCAGGTGCCTTCTTGGCCTCAGCTGCCTTCTTCTTTGGCGCAGCCTTCTTCTTGGCCGTTGCCTTTTTTATCGGAGATGGTCGGCCGGACAGGCCCATACGGTGGGCCTTACCAATTACGGCATTGCGGGTTACACCACCCAATTCTTTGGCGATCTCTGCGGCGCTTTTCCCTTCAGTCCAGCGTTTTTCCAGTAATGTTGTGCGTTCTTTTGTCCAGCTCATAGGTATCGGTGTTCCTTAAACGATGCGGTATCTGTTATCTAAAATACTTGAAATTGACAGGAAATCAACTGTTTCAGTCATGAACGTCCCTGGGGGCGGCATCAAAATCAAGCCCCCATTCCTGATAACGTTCGGGGTCTTCGACCCAGTTCTTGCGTGTTTTGACAAACAGGTTCAAATGAATTTTGGCTTCAAACAAATCGCTCAGCTCTTTGCGAACAGCGGTACCAATCGACTTGATACGTTTGCCGCCGCGTCCCAGTACAATCGCCTTTTGATTTTCGCGCAAAACATAAATCACCTGCGAGATTTTGATATCTCCGTTTTTAAACTCTTCCCAAGCTTCGGTCTCGACAGCAACGGAATAGGGCAATTCCTGCTGAAGCTGAAGGAAAAGCTTTTCACGTGTCAATTCAGCTGCGAACAGGCGCATGGGCAGATCGGTAATCATATCCGGGTCGTACATAAACGGCCCGTGGGGGATTTTTTCAGAAAGGTATTTCAAAAGGTCCTTAACCCCGCTGCCGTTTTTAGCAGAGATCATAAAGACCTTTTCAAAATCGCCCAGTTCGCTCATCTTTTCGGTCAGCGCCAAAAGCTCTGTCTTGTCGATCAGATCAATCTTGTTCAGCAGCAAGACAGCTTTTTTACGCTGGCGTTTCAGCTCGTCAAGAATGGGCGTCGTTTCCTCCACCACATTGCGACGCGCGGCATCGACCAACAGGCAAATGACATCTGCATCACGCGCACCCTGCCAAGCGGCATCGACCATAGCGTGTTCCAGGCGCTTGCTGGGTTTAAAAATCCCGGGCGTATCGATAAAAACGATCTGGGCCTGCCCGCGCATGACAATGCCGACGATGCGGTTGCGTGTAGTTTGAACCTTGTGTGTCACAATGGAAATTTTGGACCCGACCAGCTGGTTTAAGAGCGTGGACTTTCCTGCATTGGGTGCGCCAATCAGGCCAACGAAACCGCATTGTGTTTTATATTCAGACCGGTCTTGTTCAGCCATTTAATTCCCCTTGTGAATCCAAAAAATCCAGCATGTTTTGTGCGGCATGTTTCTGCGCCGATTGTTTCGAATTGGAAACCCCGCTTTTTGAAGGGAAGCCTTTGACGCGGACCTCCATATCAAACTCGGGATTGTGATCAGGACCCGAGCGCTCCAACAACACATATTGGGGCAGGGGCAGGCCGCGTTTTTGCGCCCATTCCTGTAATTCGGTCTTGGCATCCACAGGTGGTATGTCAAAAGACATCATCTGGCCTTGCCAATACTTGCTGATGAAGGCCTTGGGCGGTTCCAGCCCGCCATCCAGATACAGGGCGCCCAGCAGGGATTCAACGGCATCTGCCAGAACGGCCTTTTTCTTGCGCCCGCCGGTTCTGTGCTCGCCCACGGACAGGTTTAAGAACATGCCCAAATCCAGATCACGGGCGATATTCGCCAATGCGGAGGTCTGAACCAGACCAGTATGGCGTTTGGCAATATCCCCTTCGGTTTCATCGGGGAATGCTTTTAACAGCATTTCAGCGACAATCAGACCCAAAACCCTATCACCTAGAAACTCAAGGCGTTCGTAATTGTGATGATCATCACCGTTTTGGTGTGCATCTGTGGAGGGGTGCGTGAGCGCCTCAACCAGCAAGTCCAGATTTTGAAATTTGTAACCCAGAATATCCTGCAGTTTATCAAGGCCGTGTGTGTCAAGCGGGCTCACGGCTCCACTCCGCGATGGACGGGACGCAACAAGCGTTCGTAACGGATATGGCCCGGAATGGCCGCGGCAATACAGCCGATACGGCGCAGCGTGGCCCAAGAGCCGGATTTCAGACATTCATCGCCAATCGGCTCGAATGAAAAGAAGAAGAATGCGGCTTTACCCACCAGGTTTTCAACAGGAATAAAACCGACATCTGCAATCACGCGGCTGTCTTGGGATTCATCACGGTTATCACCCATGGCAAAGAAGTAGCCTTCAGGTACGGTAAACCGCGGGGTGAAATCCAACGGCCCCTCGTCATTAATTTCATACATATAATGTTGCGGGCCATCCGGCAGGCTTTCAACAT
>CAXGXG010000151.1:0-4751 GCA_964013525.1 uncultured Alphaproteobacteria bacterium
CACTTGTTGCCGATGCGCTTCATAACCTCAGCGATGCGGCTTCGCTGTTTATCGCCCTGATTGCAATCCGGATTGGGCGAAAGCCTGCGGACCAGATTAAAACATTTGGTTACAAACGCGCAGAAACGATTGCCGCCTTAATAAACCTTACGACCCTGATTGCCATAGGGGTATATTTAATGGGAGAGGCGCTGCGGCGTTTCTTTGTGCCGGAGCCGATAACCGGATGGCTGGTGGTTGCCGTCGCAAGCGTGGCACTAGTTGTTGATGTTTACACTGCTGTTCTGACATGGCGCCAATCGAAAAACAGTATGAATATGCGGGCAGCATTTTTGCACAATGTGACAGATGCAATGGCGTCTGTCGGTGTGATTATTGCGGGGACGCTAATCATGCTTAAAGGCTGGGTGATTGTTGACACCATTATGACATTGGTGATTGCGGGATATGTCCTTTACCACGGTATCAAGGCGATGCCGGATGTAATTC
This sequence comes from uncultured Alphaproteobacteria bacterium, assembly GCA_964013525.1. GTDB lineage: Bacteria > Pseudomonadota > Alphaproteobacteria > Micavibrionales > CSBR16-224 > CATLPD01. The sequence continues at coordinate 490 of CAXGXG010000151.1, forward strand.
ATTTGTTGATGAATGGCGCGCCACATGATGTAAACATTCCTGATCTAACAAAACAGATGGAAAGCCGCCCCGGCGTTCACGATGTGCACCACGTTCATGTTTGGCACATTGATGAACAGCGCCTGGCAATGGAGGCACATGTTCAAATCGGAAAAGATGAAGACATGTCTAAGGTTAAACAAGATCTGAAAGAGATGATGCGCGATGAATTTGATATTCACCATTCAACGCTGGAATTCGAATTTCCTGATGAAGACTGCGTAAGCTGTTAGGTTAAGCTGCGGGCCCGCGCAGCGGTGCGGGGCGGCCGCTGCGTTGGGATGCGGCGGCAATCATTTGTTCAAATGCGGTATGATCAGAGCTGTTCGTATCAATCTCGTGCAGATTCACCCCAAGATAGGGGTTGTTGTCCCGGCGCAGGTCTGCCCATTTTTTTCGGTATTCATAGGTGTCGGCACCCAAAGATTGTTCGATGCGCATCAATTCCAAATAATCAAACATCCGCTGGTGTTCAGGAAAGTTTTCTATTATTGATTGCACATCGGGCAGGGTACGCATGTGGCGTGTAAAATTAAAATCCGGACTGATTTCACCCGTTAATCGAACGCGGTCAAGGCCAAAACGGGTACCGTTTTCGGCGCGCAATACATTGCGTTTGTAGCCGCCAACGATATCGCGAACCACATTATTAAGGTAGCTGCGTTGCCACCCGGGGCGCTGCATGGCGGCGTGAAAGCCGGCCTCGCCTGCACGTTCAAGGGCGTCTTTATGATTATTGCCAGCGATGCGTGCCGCGGTGTAGGTCTCCTCGATCGCGATATCAATAGGGCGTTTATATGAATTTTTGCGCCAGTTTGTTGTGTCGCCGCGTCTGTGGCGTTCAAACATATATAGACGTCCGGGGACTGCGGCTGCGGCCTCACGGCTATATTTGCTAAGTGCCATATCTTCAAAGCTTAGAAACCCATACCCGCTTGCTAAACGGTTGTCAGATTGTCGGGCGTGCAAGATTTCGTGCAACGTCGTTTCACCCATTGATGACCGATAGTGAAGGTGATCATTAAAGGTTACGACCCCGTTATGATCATTGACCCAATAGGCAACAGTACCCTTCGCCGTGCTTTCGGCTGAGCAAAAGAACAGATCGGCATTTTTGGCAAAATTAATCAAAGGGGTCGACGTTGTTGTGTCATCGTTGATAACCGGAACAAAATAGCTGTAATAAGTTCGTGATTCTTTTGGCACCTGACTTGGTGTGTAATCAGCCTGATAACAGGTCTCATAATAATTGCGGTTTGTATCACGGCTGAGGAGATAATCAGGGAGGCCTGCATTTCGACGGACCTCTGAACTGGCAACGCGGAACTGCGCCTGTGCATAGGTTAGGCGGTTTCCGGATGCCTCCATCACATCTTGTACGGTGGCGGCGGGCTTTTCTTCCACTTGATCAGATGACGCACTTGTACAGGCGGCCAAACTGACAGCGGCTGCATACGTGAAAATTTTCTTCAATTTTTTACCAGCGTGTTTCAAAAAAGCCTCTTGAAATTATTTTACATAAACATATCACAGATTGTAATATTTTTCAAGTTTTAAGCAGATGATTGGTGTCGACATATATTATAAGCCGCGTTTTCCGGTTCTGGGCAAGGAAAGATCGCGCGCTAAACAGGTGCAGCGCGTAATCATATTAGGCTTTTAAGGGCATGACTGCCGGGCACAATTCGCGCTTTACTTAAACGGCAGCTTTTAACTTTCCATCCAAAACATTACGGATCAGGTCCTTAAAATCATCTAACCCGTACAGCTCGACAAAAGACCCCATACGCGGCCCTTGGCTTTGGCCTAAGAGCGTTTCATAGCTGGCTTTAAACCAGTCGCGCAGATTGTCGGGGTAAAATTCACGTCCAACGGCGTAAACTTCGCTTTGGATGGTTTCCGCATCTGCATTTTCATCCAATTTTTCCATGCGGATATATAGATCTTCCAAAGCTTTGCGCTCAACATCTGTCGGGGTGCGGTAATTCTTTTCAGGCTTTACAAAATCCTGATAATAATTGACCGCATATTCTGTGAGCTTGTCCAAAAAGGGTGAGTTTTCAGGTGTCAGGCCGCTTTCATAGCGCTTGATAAAGCCCCACAAAACATCCTTATCTACCGCATTGGCCGCAGATGCCAAGTTTAACAGCAAGTTGAAACTGATAGCCGTATCTTTGATATCCGGGACATCGCCATTGTGAATGTAAAAGGCCGGGTTTTCCAGCTGCTTTTCAGTGTCCTGATCGGCAAAGCGGGAGGCAAAGGCGATATATTCATCAACGGCCTTGGGTATCACATCAAAATACAAACGTTTGGCTGTTTTCGGCTTTTGATACATGAACAAAGAAATGCTCTCGTTCGGTGCATAGCGCAACCATTCTTCAACGGCGATTCCATTTCCTTTGGATTTGGAAATTTTCTGCCCCTTGTCATCCAAAAACAGCTCGTAAACAAAATTCTGCGCCGGGCGTCCACCTAGGATTTTAACAATCTGGTTGGCAAGTTTGGCGGAAGGGGTCAGATCCTTACCATGCATTTCATAGTCGACTTCAAGCGCATACCAACGCAAGGCCCAATCCGGTTTCCACTGAAGTTTGACGTTGCCGCCACGGACATCCATTTCCACATCTTTGCCATCAACATCGGTAAAGACTACCGTCCCCTTTTCGGGATGAATTTCTTTCATCGGGACCTGCAGGACATGGCCATTCGTCGGCGATATCGGCAGGATCGGACTGTAAGTCTGGCGACGCTCTTCGCCCAATGTTGGCAGTATGACATTCATAATTTCGTCATATGTTTCCAGAACCCGGATAAGGGCATCATCAAAACGCCCACCTTCATAATATTCAGTCGAAGATGCAAATTCGTATTCAAAACCGAAACTGTCCAGAAAATCGCGCAGGCGCTGGTTGTTGTGCGCGGCAAAACTTGGGTATTGATCCGAAAACGGATCCGGCACTTTTGACAGTTGTTTATGCAGATGCGTTTCCATCATTTCGCGGTTTGGCACGTTTTCGGGCACCTTGCGCAAACCATCCATATCATCTGAGAAGGCCAGCAGTTTCGTAGGAATTTCAGGTGCCAGCAATTCAAACGCGCGGCGCACCAATGTCGTGCGGAAAACCTCGCCAAATGTGCCGATATGGGGCAAGCCTGACGGACCGTAGCCTGTTTCAAACAAAACATAGCCTTTTTCAGGTGTTTTTCCGCGCAGACGTTTTAGCAGGGTGCGGGCCTCCTGAAAGGGCCAGGCTTTTGCATTTTCGGCCAGTGTCTGATCGATTTGGTCGCGCATATGTGTCATATTCACCCTTTTTTTATCATGTTTATATGTTCTATTCCGGCATCCATGTACAGGTCGCCGTGTTGTTTGAAACCCTGTTTCTCGTAAAACGGAATGGCGCTAGTCTGCGCGCCGAGTTTATAGCTGCTAATTTTATCGGTTTTGGCTATATCGTCCATGGCAAATTGCATTAATGTCCGTCCGATCGATTGCCCACGGTAATCTTTCAAGGTTGCGACACGTTCAATTTTTGCAACACCGTCCACTATACGAATGCGCAAGGTTGCAACGGCTTTATCATTTTTATATGCAATATAATGAACCGCATCCTGATCCAGCCCGTCGACTTCCAAATCGGCGGTGACGTTTTGCTCTTGAATGAAAACGATATCGCGTATTTCAAGCGCGCTATCCAGATCATCTGTACGTTTAAATGTCAGCATTCCAAAATCCTTCCTATCCTTCATAACCCGATTCCATTAATTTTTCAAAAAAATCAGGAACAAAAATGCGATTTTAAGTGTTTGCAATGGCATAGTACGAACACAGCAATCGGACAGGATGTTACAACCTGCTCAAACTGTTAAAGGGAAGTGATTCTAGACCACTTAACTTCCTTCTTTCATTTTGTCCGAACAGTAAAAGCGGCCCCTCCTTCCTTCTTTTCCAACAAGGGTGGGGCCGTTTTTTATTTTTTTGTCACCTACATCAAATGCGCAAGCGCGTTTTCCAAATCCGTTTTTAGATCTTCAAACGTCTCTAAACCTGGATGGACGCGCATCAAATATCCATCCCCCTCCCACGGTTTGCTGATACGCGCGGATGAAAGTTGCTCGGGAAAGACAAGGGATTCATATCCGCCCCAACTAAAGCCCATTTGAAAGATTTCCATGGCATTCAAAAACGGCTCAATTTTTTTGCAATCGGTTTCTTTTAT
>CAXGXG010000152.1:0-4700 GCA_964013525.1 uncultured Alphaproteobacteria bacterium
CATCGTATATGCAGCGTTTCGTGTGTGCGTGTCGCGCAGGTAGCGTGCATCATGTAAAAGGTAATGGTTGCGAAAACCACGCTTCAACGTTCCATAGACAAATAGCAACACAGTTTGACACCCCTTTTGATTTCAACCATCACACATATGATACCACCAAGGGGTTTCATGTCCGTTAAAGGGGCGGGTGGCATAAATAAATGAAGGGCAATCGTTTCTACGATTGCCCTCCAGTGTGTCAGCCTCCGCGACTGAAATTTGGTTACACTAAGATATTATCTCATTCGATATTATCTCAGGCGGAGCAGTTCAGCTGTCATTTCGTCAGCCGTAGTAATCACTTTGGTACCGGCCGAGTAGGCGCGCTGGGTTACGATCATCTTGGAGAATTCATCCGCCAAGTCGACGTTGGAACCTTCCAGCGTACCGCTTTCGATGATCCCGGCGCTGCCTTGTCCGGCTTCGCGTAGGTTAAACTCACCAGAGTTGTCAGTCTCGCGGAATACGTTTCCTGAAAGTTCTGCCAGGCCGTTCGTATTCGCAAAGGTTGCAATCGGCAGTTTATAGATACGGGTTGACTGTCCGTTCGAGAACTGTGCAGATACAAACCCGTCGTCATCAATGGATACACCTGTTCTCAGGCCCAATTCCGCACCATTCTGTTCGGTATAGATGACGTTATATTCACCGGCAAACTGTGTGAAGTTCGAGATGTCAAAGTTCACATCCTGCAATTCAGAACCGTTACCGAAATCGATGTTGTTCAGTGGAATGTCCAGTGCACCGTCGACGCCCAGTTCTGCGTTCAGCAGGCCGGCACCGGTAAAGTTGATGGAGCCGCTTTCGATGATGTTACCGTTCGGGGCAACAACTTCAACTTCCCACCAGCCTTCGGTATTTGGGTTGCCATCCGGCGTCGCCATCATATCGATTGTGGTTGAGTCAATGGCCGCTGTCGTTCCGATCGAAGATGTCATGCCCAAGCCATCTGCCAATGGGGAGCCTGTACCATCAGTCAATGTGATGTCGGCATCCAGTTGGCGGGATTTCATGACCAGGCGTCCCAGTTCGTTCAATTCAGCGAACAACACCTGATTACCATCAATATCGGTGATCGAGTTCAGGTCGTTGATCATTTTACCCACATCACCATCCAGGGTGATGGTTGTCGGGCCGACACCGCCAACAGTCACATCAAATGTGTCCGTCGCATCAATGTTCGGGGCGTTCGACAGGGCGCCGACTGTATCCGTCAGGTCCTCAATACCCTTAACAATCGCGGTAGGGGTGTCATGCTTTCTGAAGTTTACAACAAGATCCTGGCTTTCACCTAAGCTGTCAAAGACGCGGATGCTTCGTGTAAAGTCGGCAGCCTTAGTCCCGTCAACAGGGTAGGCGCGTTCGTCTTCACCTGCATTCAGGTTCAGGGCCAGATCCATACTGGATGTCGGCTGGGTGAAACCACCCAAGAAAGCGACATCAACTGGAACCAGCGAGCTTACGTCCGCCTGGCCGGCAGGCAATCCACCGTCCTGGTCCAGTGGCCAACCCATCAGGGTAAAGCCACCTGTGTTTTTCAAGATACCTGTGGAATCCTCGGTAAAGGAACCAGCGCGTGTATACAGTGGCTCGCTTCCAAATCCCGTACCCTGTTGGACGACAAAGAAGCCGTTACCAGAAAGGGCGATATCTGTTGATGAAGCGGACTGCTGCAGGATACCCTGTTGGTCAATCCGGGCGTTCTGTATAGCGCGGACGGAACCTGGCGAGTAAGCTGTTGAGCGACCACCGCTTGTTACCAAGCTGGAAAAGGCTGCGTCTGTACGCTTGTAGCCGGTTGTGTTTACGTTTGCAATGTTGTTTGAGATCATGCTCAAAGACTGACTTTGTGAGTTCAGTGCCGATACGGCTGTAAATAAAGATCCAAATACACTCATGGTTTTCTCCTTGGTTAAATTCGTTCGATGTTGCTGTTTTGTTGTCGTTAAAGTTTAAAAGTCTGTTTTATGGGGTCTACGGCTCTTTCATATCAGTTCACCGCTGTCTGCATGGGCAGCTTGGCGCGGCTGATATCGGTCATGGAAACTTTTTGGTTTCCGACCAGCAGCAGAACCTCACCGGATGCACCGCTTTCAATTCCGTCGACGCGGCCCGGCACGTTTGTTGGTACGATCAGGGACTGGTCTTTGCTGTTAGTCGCAGAGACTTCGATTGTGTAATCTCCGGCCGGAACGGCAAACCCGTCCTTGTTCTTACCATCCCATTGGAAGTTCTTGGCACCGGAGGAGGTTTCACCGTCAACGGAATAAACCGTCTCGCCATCCGCATTCTTAATGGAAATTGTTGTGCCTTTTGACGCCGCAGGCAGGTTGTAGCCCAGGTCGACGGATCCTTCGCCGCTATAGGTAAAGGAGTCTCCGGCCAGTTGCACATCCATGCCGACAAAGCCCAAGCCCAATTGCGTTGTATTCAATACGCTCAGGGCGCGCATGTCTTCCAACAGGTCGTTGGTTGCCAATTGCTGTTCTACCTGGCTGAACTGAACCAACTGGTTTGTAAATTCATTCGAGTCCATCGGCTCCAGAGGATCCTGGTTTTGAAGCTGTGTTGTTAACAGCGTCAAAAAGTCATCAAAATCCTGGTTCAGCTGGGCTTTTTGAGCCTGGCTGGCGGCACTTTGTGCTGCAATGTTTGAAATTGATACCATTTTATTCTCTCTCTCTTTTACTTACGCGTTACACATAGACATTGACGCCGCGGGGTCGGACATACTGTTGTCCATAGGCCGAGCCGGCATTGTCATTTGCGTTCATGTCGACATCTTCGATGCCGTTAATCTGGCTCAGGTCGAAAAGGGCCTGAGTGTCGTTATCGTCGCGATTTGAAAACTGCGGATCGTTTTGATCGCGCAAATCAAATGTGAAATTCTCGGATCCCATGTCCAGGCCTGCATCTTGGAAGGCCTTGTGCAGGGCTGTGGAATCTTTTTGCAGGGCGTGAAGCGTGTCCATCTTGTCGGTCATGATGTGTGCTTTCATCACGCCATCGTCGCCCATTTTCAATTCAATGTTTACACGTCCCAATTCAGCCGGTTCCAGCTGCATGGACATGCGTTCAATCTGGTTTTGCGCATTGCGTGTCATGTTCAATGTCACGGCGCGAACGATCTGTTGTTGTTGAACAGGGGCGTTCGGGCGGTGCGGTGTACCCTGTGGCGTAAATGCGTGTGTTGCTGCATTTTTACCCAAGGCATTTTGTGCCGCATCCGGGCGCAGGTTCTGTGCCATCTGGCTGTCGAAGCTTTGTGGCTGGTTGTTAAAGCCGTTCAGGAAATCCTGACCGGAAAGGAAATCGGGGGATGGTGCTGCACCGTCATGACGAACGGACATATTCTGTGTCGTCGCGGAAGGTTGAGCCGCCTGGCCGTTGGCAGTTCCTGCCTGGCCTGATTGAGGGAGAGGGGAGTTGGCGGCATGATTCGGTGCAGCACCGAAAGCGGGTCCGTTTTTACCCTTGGAACCGTTTTGACCGGCTTTGGCCATTTGGGGGTTCGCAGGTGCGCTGGCTGAACGATTTGCATTCATCGTAGCCGCGTCAACGGAAACAAAGGACTGGGCAATACCTGTGGTTGACAGGTGGGCTTGCGTCAGTGTGTCAGTGTCTTGAATAAGGATCTCTTCTCCGGTCACAGCCCCACGCAATGCGTCGATCTGGTCAGTCTGAGGGGAGTCAGCCAGATTATCTGCAAGAGGGGAGGTCTCAGACGCGTTTTGCGTTTGCTGCGCCGGAGAAGAGGATTGTTGGACTGTTTCCTGCGGGGAGGTTGGGTTTTCAAGGTGAGCATCATTCATGCCCTGTGCAGGAGTGTTCAGTCCTTTTGAATTGTTAAAAGTAGCCTGTTCCGATGCGTTTTCCAGTGCAGCCGGGTTCGCGTTGGCTGATGCGTTCATCCCATTCAGTTGTACACCCATGTCGGCAAAAACGTCCTTCAGGGCGGAAATAATTTCCGCATCCTGTGCGTTTTGTGCATCCAGACCCATTTGCTGTGCCAGGAAGCTGTTGTTCAACAGTCCGTTGGCAGCCGCATTCATAAGGCCGTTTGACATACCCTCAGAAGGTTTCGCCGTCCCATTCTGGGACAACTCAGCATCGCCTGCGCTTTCGGCAGGTGCTTGGTTCTGACCCAGCTGTGCAATAATGCCTTTCAGCTGTGTCTTTAGATCCTCTACCGTCTGAGAGGAGGGGGGAGTGTCGGTAGAGGCTGGGAGAACGCCTTCATCTTTCAGGCGTGAAATAATAAGGTTTGCAAAAGCGTCCTGCGCATCGCCCGCACCCATGTTTTGGATGCCAACGCCTTGACCGCCACCAATACCATCCTTGGCCGCAGCCGCAGAAGGCTTGGACGCCTGTGCGGCGTTCGGGGCCTTGTAGGATTGTATGTCAGCAGAGTAGGTCACTTCATTTTACCTTTTGTTCTTTCTCACCCATAAGTAATGCACAAGGTGTGCCAGTTTTGATATCTTGGTGGGCAAGTATGAATTAAATCCTTGTTCTGCGCGGGTTCACCGCGTTTCACATCTGTATAAGAGCAAAGTCTGTGCCAAAATATTGCAGGAGAGCCGGGATGGTGAGAAAATTTTCCGGCTGCAAGAGCTGTACTCATAAAGCCTAGGCAAATTTTGCGCATACCATACAAAGAG
>CAXGXG010000153.1:0-4697 GCA_964013525.1 uncultured Alphaproteobacteria bacterium
CTTCAAAAGGCTGAACCGTTTCTTCCTGTTCACCGGTAACGGCCATGACAACCCAGCCCAGGCTGGTCTCGATCGGACCGTTGATTTCCCCAATTGGTGTGTTGTATGCGGCATCAACCAGTTCTTCAACCAGATCTCCCTCGTTAACAGGCTCGTCACGCAGGGTTAGGTAATCAGAAGAGCTGAGCCCCGCCAGCGCCCGATCAAAATCTTCGGCCGTTTCCATGTTCGCAACGGCCTCTTGCGCCAGGTCAGCAGATTGGAAGACCGCCTGATTTGTGATGCGGCTGGCCGGTTGTGTATAATTCTCAATATTGTCTTCGTAAATACTGCGCAGCTCTTCCTCAGAAATTTCGGCAGCGTCGGGAAGGCTTTCATCATCAAAAACAAAGTAGCTGATCTCGCGGTATTCAGGTGTCATGTATTTATCGCTGTTGTTGCGGTAATACGTACGCAGTGTTTCCTCATCAACGGCTTGTGATGTTGTGGGAAAGTTTTCCGGGCGCAATGCAATAACGGCACCGGAACGGCGCTGATTCTCATAGCTGTAGGCTGTCTGAACCATTTCATCCGGCGCGTAACGTCCGCTTGTAATGGCGCTGACCAGCAATTGAACAGCCAAATCCTGTTTAAAGGCTTGGATCAACTGGTTCTCGCTCATGCCTGTGTTGCGCAGCTGTTGTGCAAGGGCTTCTTCGGGGGTAAAGCCGCTTTCAACCAATGGCTGCAGCTGGTTTTTAATCTCACGCGCCGCATAACTGTCAGGAACCATCAGCCCCATCTCTTGGGCTTCCAATAACAAAACGCGACGGCGAACTTCATTATCTACGGATTGCAAAGCCATACGCAAACGCAATTCAGCGGGGATTTCCATCATACCGCTTTGACGTTCCGCGTTTTGCAGGCTGGTCATCATTTGACGGGTCGAAATTTCAGTATCACCGACGCGGGCGACAGAATTGCTGCTGACGCCATCACGGAATGATCCTGTCATGTCAATAAAGACCAGGCCCATAACAGCCAGCCCCATAAATCCGATTAAAAAGAATTTCATAATTCCGGATTTGGCGCCATCGCGTAAAAAAGTAATCATAAGGTTTGTCCGTCTCTTGATGTTTAACGCCGAAAGTTTATTGTGAAGGTATAGAAATTACAAGGAAACATTCATATGTCTGCACATAAATTGGTAATTGCCGGAAATTGGAAGATGAACGGGGACCTCTCAAAGGTTGAAAGTTTCGCTGATGAGATGGATCACGGCAACGATAAGGTAGAAGTGATTCTGTTTCCGCCATCTGTTTTGATTTCGGCAACTGTTTCCAAGATAAAAGGCGCCAAAATTGGCGGACAAAATATTCACTCCGCTGAAAGCGGTGCGCATACGGGTGAATTGTCTGCCGAGATGCTAAAGCAGGCAGAATGCACATATGTATTATGCGGTCATTCTGAGCGACGGGCCAATTGCCACGAAGGTGACCATGCCGTTGCCGCCAAAGCACTGGCCGCAAAACGCGCAGGGCTTATTCCCGTAATCTGTATTGGTGAAAACCTAACAACCCGCGAGGCCGGTGAACATCTGGCTGTGGTCCGCTCTCAAATGGCGCATTCCGTTCCCGAAAGCCTAAAGGCCGGTGAATTCATGGTTGCCTATGAGCCCGTTTGGGCGATCGGCACAGGCAAAACAGCATCGGTTTCGGATATTCAGGAAATGCATGACGCTCTTAATGCTGATCTGGAAAAGAAATACGGGACAGATCAAAAAGTTCCTGTTCTTTATGGTGGGTCTGTAAAGCCGGACAATGCGCAGGAAATCCTGTCATGCCCGAATGTCGGCGGTGTATTGGTAGGGGGCGCCAGTCTAAAGACAGATGATTTTAACGCCATTATTAGGGCTGGAAATTCAGTTTAAAAACCTGTACAAGGTTGTTTGAGTTCTTAAAAATATAAAGCAAGCAGGATAATTAAAATGGAAGCTGTTGTACTTGTCATTCACTTGATGCTGGCCTTGGCCTTGATTGCCACCATTCTGGTTCAACAATCAGAAGGCGGTGGGTTGGGTATCGGCGGCGGTGGCGGCGGTATGGGCGGCCTTGCCACGGCACGCGGCACAGCCAACCTTTTGACACGCACGACGACAATTCTTGCAATTTGTTTTTTCTGCACGAGCCTTGGCCTTTCATTGATTGCCAAGGAAAAGTCCGCAATTGATAACCGTTCCATCCTTGATATAGCTGATGATGCCGAAGTTTACGTACCATTGGCCCGTGACGAGGCAGACGATATCGGCGCGCCAGATGATGAAGTTGCCAAAGACGCAGAAGATGCGCCAGTTGAGCCGAACCTTTCTGATGATGACGGTGAGGTTGAAGTTCAGCCGCCTGTTCGTGTTGAAGCGCCAACGGCACCCATTTCCGAATAATTACTGAAACCACATCTTAAGGTACGGAGGACCGTATGCCGCGCTATATCTTTATTACAGGCGGGGTTGTCTCCTCTTTGGACAAGGGACTTGCGGCCGCTGCACTGGGGGCGCTCTTGCAGGCGCGCGGCTTTTCGGTTCGTTTGCGCAAACTGGATCCTTACCTGAATATTGATCCCGGAACGATGAGCCCATATCAGCATGGTGAGGTTTTCGTGACCGATGATGGTGCGGAAACCGATTTGGATCTAGGCCATTACGAGCGCTTTACAGGCGTATCGGCATCGCGAAATGACAATGTGACCGCAGGCCGTATTTATTCCAATGTGTTGAAAAAGGAACGCCGCGGCGATTATCTGGGTGCAACGGTTCAGGTCATTCCACATGTAACCAATGAAATCAAAGACTTCATCGGCAATGTTGATGTGGATACGGATTTTATCATCTGCGAGATTGGTGGTACGGTTGGCGATATCGAGGGGTTGCCGTTTTTTGAAGCGATCCGTCAATTCGGTAATGAAGTCGGGCCGACGAAGGCGCTTTTCATCCATATGACGCTTGTCCCCTATATTCCCGCCGCGGGAGAACTCAAGACCAAACCAACCCAACACTCGGTCAAGGAATTGTTGTCCGTTGGTATTCAGCCGCAAATCCTGATGGTGCGATCCGACCGACCGATTCCAGAAGAGGAGCGTCGTAAAATTGCTCTTTTCTGTAACTTGAATGAAAAACGCGTGATCCCGGCCAACGATGTCAGCAACATTTACGAAGTTCCGCTGTCCTATCATGCCGAAGGGTTGGATGCGCAGGTGATTGAACATTTCGGTATTCAGTCAGATGCGCCTGATCTGTCCGCATGGAAGGATATTATACATCGCCTGAACAATCCGCAAGGGCAGGTGACCATCGGAATTATCGGTAAATATACGGAATTGCTGGAATCCTATAAATCCCTGAACGAGGCGATTATCCATGCCGGGATTGCCAATCATGTTGAGGTGAAAACAAAATGGATTGATGCCGAAGATATTGAAAAGTCGGATCACGTTTTGTCGGACCTTGATGCGATATTGGTGCCGGGCGGTTTTGGCGCTCGCGGCAGCGAGGGGAAAATTCGCGCAATTGAATACGCGCGTTTGCACAAGGTTCCGTTCTTTGGAATATGCCTAGGTATGCAAATGGCCGTGATTGAGGCCGCGCGTAACCAATTGGGCTTGGAAAACGCAAGTTCGACCGAGTTTGGGGAAACAGATACACCGATTGTCGGTCTGATGACCGAATGGATGAGTGATGCTGAACTGGTGAAACGTTCAAATGCTGATGATATGGGCGGCACGATGCGTGTCGGCGCCTATGATGCAATCTTGAAATCAGGATCAAAAATTGCTGAGATTTATTCAGACACCACCATTTCTGAACGTCACCGCCACCGATATGAGGTCAATGCGCATTATATGTCGGATATTGAAACACAGGGTTTAATCTTTGCAGGATTGTCACCGGATAATACCTTGCCGGAGACTGTTGAGAGGCCAGATCATCCGTGGTTTATTGGCGTTCAGTATCACCCGGAATTAAAATCACGTCCGTTTGACCCGCATCCCTTGTTCGTTTCTTTTGTCAAAGCAGCCAAAGGACAGAGCACGCTGGTTTGATTTCGCGCGATTAAACTTGACTTTTTCCAGTGTTTTCGCCATATTGCGAACATATTTATGCAAAACGATAAGGAGTGTGCAATGACACAGCAACATCACGTACAGGTTCAGAACCTGACAATCGGTAATGACCTTCCTTTTACGCTGCTGGCGGGGCCTTGCGCATTGGAAAGCCGCGATCACGCAATGGATATGTCTGGCGCGTTAAAAGAGCTGACAGATAAACTGGGTATCGGCTTTGTTTACAAAACCTCCTTTGACAAGGCAAACCGCACATCCATTAAGTCTGGCCGTGGCATGGGGCTTGAAAAAAGCTTGCCCATTCTGGCAGATGTTAAAAAAGCAAACAATTGCCCGGTTGTAACCGATGTTCACTTGCCCGAGCAGTGTGCTGAAGTGGCCGAAGTTGCCGACATCCTTCAAATTCCTGCATTCCTGTGCCGTCAAACGGACCTGTTGATTGCGGCTGCAAATACAGGTAAGGCGATCAACGTGAAAAAGGGTCAGTTTTTGGCCCCTTGGGATATGGTCAATGTTGCGAAAAAGATCACAGAAAGCGGCAATCCGAACGTAATGCTTTGCGAACGCGGTTCCAGCTTTGGCTACAATACGTTGGTCAACGA
>CAXGXG010000154.1:0-4645 GCA_964013525.1 uncultured Alphaproteobacteria bacterium
ATTTTGGTGAATAATGCAGGTTTGACACGGGATGGCTTGACCCTTCGCATGAAACACGAAGACTGGCAAAAGGTGCTGGATGTGAATTTAACATCCGCTTTCCGTCTGTCACGCGCCGTTATGCGGGGCATGATGAAGCGCCGCTTCGGACGCATCATTAACATTACGTCTATTGTGGGTGTTACAGGCAACCCCGGACAGGCAAACTATTGCGCATCCAAGGCAGGTATGATCGGGATGTCAAAATCAATGGCGGCTGAAATTGCAAACCGTGGTATCACCGTCAATTGTGTGGCGCCAGGATTTATTAAAACAGCGATGACGGATGAATTGGGCGATGCCCAGCATGAAAAACTGATTGCAAATATTCCAGCCGGAAAAATGGGCGCGCCCGAAGATATCGCGGCCGCAGTTTCGTTTCTGGCATCAGACGAGGCATCATATGTTACGGGCCAAACCATTCACGTGAATGGCGGAATGGCTATGATCTGATACTCATTTCTATAAAATTTCAAAACCGCAGGCCTGAAAGTTAAGGTTCTGCGGTTTTTTTTGCGCTGGATTATATTTGGACTTTGTACCACAGAACGCAGGACAGGTCATTGTCGGATGCGTTATAGATGCCTGTCGGGTTATCTGCCGTTTTACAGCCCGTACCAACATGTTCAGCCAAAACACTGCCTGTATTGGGTTTTCCGTCATCAATCTTACGATCAAGCTGATAAGCGGTCAGGGGGCTGAGTGAATAATTGGTTGTTCGTCCGCCGGGCTCGCCGACAAGAAAGAGAAAGTGACCGACCTCCTGCGTGTTTGGTACATCTGCGTATTGCGCGTTGAACCCCAATAACAATCCGCCGTTTGTTTCTGCCAGCGGGTGGGTTTCTCCCCATTGCGGTAAGGCAGGATTTGAATCGTATTCAATGCCGCTTAGGAAGTTGCTCATCGTCAGATGTTTCCAAAACATTGCTGTTTCGATTTGCGGTACAGATGTGTTTCCGGATTGCGATGGTGTAAAGCCGGGCGTCAAAAGGCCGATAATATTGTTTCCGTCACCATTCACACAAAAATTGGCGGCCGTACATAAAGCGATACGCTGTGTTGCCGCCGGAAAATCTCCGGGAAGGTAATTATATTTGTCACGAAAACCCAAAGATGCGCTTTCAACCTGATTGAATTGTTTGATTTGGGCGGTAACCTTGGCATTTGCCAATAGCTGTTGCCCTTTCAAAACACCGCCGACCAAAAGGCCGATAATGGCCATAACTATGGCCAGTTCAACAAGTGTAAATCCTTTGTTCATTGCGTTTTTCCGCATTTCCGTTTCTTTTATAATAAAGTGTATAAAGTTAAAAAAGCTTTGCAAGGCAGTTGATCTATGCTATCCAATGCCTACTTTTACTGAAAAACAACTGCCGAATATGAGGTTTATAAAATGAGTGATGTACAAAGCAGAGTAAACAAAATTGTTGTCGAGCACCTGGGTGTTGACGAAGCGAAAGTTAAGCCAGAAGCAAGCTTTATCGACGATCTGGGCGCAGACAGCCTTGATATTGTTGAACTGGTGATGGCGTTTGAAGAAGAATTCGGCGTTGAAATTCCTGATGATCAGGTCGAAAACATCACAACAGTCGGTATGGCGACAAGCTACATCGAAAAGCACGCTGAAGCTGCATAATTCAGATCAGCGCGATTATAGTGTTTTAAATAAATCGGTTTGTTTTGCGACAGGCCGATTTATTTTTTGCCAAAATTCTAAAAGTTTTTTATAAAAAGTAGTCTCTTGATGAACAAAGAAAAAGGAATGGATATGCGTCGTGTCGTCATAACCGGTTTGGGAATTGTATCACCATTGGGTGTGGGCGTTGACCACACATGGAAAAAATTGATTGCAGGCGAAAGCGGAGTCGGGCCGATTACGCATTTTGATGCATCCGATCTGCCGTGCAAAATTGCCGCGCAGGTTCCGACAACCGACGGTGATGAGGCCGATCTTTTCAATGTTGATAAATTCATCATCCCCAAAGAACAGAAGAAAATGGATAAATTTATCCACTTTGGTTATGCCGCGGCACAAGAAGCCATCGAAGACAGCGGTTGGAAGCCCGAGGATGATGAAAGCCAGTATCGTACAGGCGTTTTGATGGGGTCTGGAATCGGCGGTCTGATTAACATTCATGAAATGTCACTGACAATGGAAGAAAAGGGTCCGCGCCGCGTCTCGCCATTCTTTATCGCGTCTTCACTGATCAACCTGATCGCGGGACAGGTCTCTATCAAATATGGTTTTAAGGGGCCGAACCACTCGGTCGTAACAGCCTGTGCCACAGGAACACACGCAATTGGTGATGCCGCACGCATGATTGCATTGGATGATGCCGATGTGATGGTTGCCGGCGGGGCCGAAGCAGCGATCGATAAACTGGGCATGGCGGGCTTTGCCGCATGCAAAGCGCTTAGCACAAGCTATAACGACACGCCTAAAGAAGCATCCCGTCCATTTGACAAGGGTCGTGATGGTTTTGTTATGGGTGAAGGTGCAGGCATGGTCGTATTGGAAGAATACGAACACGCCAAAGCCCGTGGTGCGCATATCTATGGCGAAGTGGTCGGTTACGGTCTCTCAGGTGATGCATATCACATCACATCCCCGGCACCGGATGGAAACGGCGGGTACCGTGCCATGCAAATGGCGATGAAGCGTGCAGGTATTGATCCGTCTGCAATTGACTATATCAATGCTCATGGAACATCAACGCCCGCGGGGGATGTTGTTGAGTTGCAGGCCGTTCAGCGTCTGTTTGGTGATGCGGTTAAAAATGTCAGCATCTCATCGACAAAATCTTCAATCGGGCATCTGTTGGGTGCCGCCGGTGCAGCAGAAGCCATCTTTAGCATCAAGGCAATTGAAAACAATATTGCGCCGCCAACACTGAACCTGAATGATCCGGCGGATGAAGCCGAGGGTCTTGACCTGGTTCCTGTGAAGGCGAAAGAGCGTGAAATCAATATGGTTCTTTCCAACTCATTCGGATTTGGCGGTACAAATGCCAGTCTGATCTTTAAGGCGGTATAATGCGTATTCTCCTCGGACTTTTCGGTCTTGCTTTTTCAGTGGCTATCGTTGCGGCTGTAGCGATTGGGTATGCCAGTTTTCAGATGAAACAGCCCAGCCAACTTACGGAGCAAACTTATACAATTATTGAGCCCGGAACATCCGTTCGCGGGATTGCCCGTAAATTGCAGGCCGATGGGGCGATTGACCCGCAGGCGTCATTCCTATTTCCATTTGTTGTGCGCTTGCGCGGGGTGGCAGGGCAGCTTCAGGCAGGGGAATATTTAATTGTCCCCGGCATGAGCGCCAATGAAATGATGACAATGATGGTTCAGGGTAACACCGTACAGCGTCAGGTGACCGTACCCGAAGGGCTGACAAGCTACGAAGTTGTTCAAATTGTGAATGCACTCAAAGCCGTTGAAGGGGAAATGATTGATACTATCCCAGAAGAGGGTAGCCTTTTGCCCGAGAGTTTTGCCTATGACCGCAGTAACACGCGTCAAGATATTTTGAACCGAATGACACGTGACCTGCAGGCGGTTTTAGACCGCGAATGGGAGACGCGCGAAGAAAACCTGCCCTATGAAAGCAAGCAAGACGCGCTGATTATGGCGTCCATTATTGAAAAGGAAACAGGCGTTGCGGACGAGCGCCGCCGTGTGGCGGGTGTTTTTGTTAATCGTTTGCGCCGCGGTATGCCGTTGCAAACTGACCCCACCGTCATTTACGCCCTGACAGAGGGGCGCGGCAAACTGGACCGCGCGCTATTAACGCGCGATTTACGCACGCCACATCCTTACAACACATACATGAATGCAGGTCTGCCGCCAGGGCCAATTGCCAACCCGGGTATTGCAAGTATCCAAGCAGCACTCCACCCCGAAGCGCATGATTACATCTATTTCGTTGCTGACGGAACCGGGGGACACAGTTTTGCCAAAACTTTGGACGAACACAATGCAAACGTCCGCAAATGGCGCCAGATCCGCAAAAGTGCCAACCCTTAACACAATCGTTAGGCTTGGCATGCTATAGTGGAATTATGACCGAGATTTTAAAACATTTGTCCGGCGAGGGCGGCCCAAGCCCTTATGAAGGAAAGCTGTTGTTAGCAACGCCTGGCATCAATGATGGCAGTTATTTCGACAAAAGCCTGATCTATATTTGCGCCCACAGTGACGAAGGCGCGATTGGGATTATCGTAAATCAACCTATGCCTATGGTTGAGTTTGATGACCTTACCGAAAATATCGGTGTTGAAAAATCTGATATTATCAAACGCCCTCATATCTATTTCGGCGGTCCGGTCGACACGGAACGCGGGTTTGTTTTGCATTCAACAGAATACACAGGGGCGCATTCTATAAAATTGTCAGAACAACTGGCGCTGAATGCTTCAATAGACATTCTTAAAAACATGGCGCTGGGGCAGGGCCCCAAACATGCGATTTTCGCTTTGGGCTATGCCGGATGGGGCCCGGGCCAATTGGATGAAGAAGTTGAAAAAAATTTTGGCTGACCCTTGATGTAAAGGATCATATCCTCTTTCAGGCCAAGGCGCATGACAAATGGTCAATGGCTATGCACGAA
>CAXGXG010000155.1:0-4643 GCA_964013525.1 uncultured Alphaproteobacteria bacterium
ATTTTTCTTTTAAGCGGCTTGCGACAATTCCAACCACCCCTGGGTGCCAATTCAGGCCGCAAGCAATCACAATGTGATCGCCATCATGACCACGGGATTCAATTTGATCCATCGCCTGCTCCAAAACGTCCGCTTCAATTTCACGGCGTTCGGTATTGTAATCATTCAGTTTTTGCGCAAGGTCGCTGCATTCCTGGAAATCATCAGACGATAAAATGCGCGTGCCGATTGACGCCTCACCCACGCGGCCACCCGCATTAATACGTGGCCCGATCATAAATCCGGCATGAAAAGACTGCGGCGGCTCATTTACGCCCGCAACATCACATAAAGCTTTCAACCCCGGATTGCGGCGCATCGCCATAATCTTGAGCCCTTGCGATACATATGTACGGTTGATGCCTGTCAAAGGCACGACGTCACATACTGTCCCCAATGCAACCAGATCCAGCAAAGCCGCAATATTCGGTTCCGCCCTATTTTGATAATAGCCACGTGCGCGTAAAGCACGGTTTACAGCCACCACAGCCAAAAACGTTACCCCCGCGGCTGCCAAATGGCCAAGTCCGCTTTCATCGTCTAATCGGTTGGCATTCACACATGCAACAGCATCGGGCAGTTTCGGTTCAGCCGCATGGTGGTCAATGACAATCATATCCATTCCCATGGCGGTCCCTGACGCAATCGCATCAAATGATGTGATCCCACAGTCAACCGTCAGGCAAACATCCGCACCTTCGGACTTCAACAAACGAAAGGCATTTTCGTTGGGGCCATAACCTTCGTCAATTCTATCAGGAATATAAACACGTATATCCTGATCAATCATGCGGAAAAAACGTTTTAAAATCGCAGTTGAGGTGGCCCCGTCAACATCATAATCTCCGAAAACAGCAAGTTTTTCGCCCTTTATGACAGCATCTGCAATGCGGTCTGCGGCTTTATCCATATCCTTTAAGGTGCTGGGGTCCGGAAGCTGTCCTTTTACAGAGGGGGATAAAAACCCCTCGACATCATCAAATGAAACACCGCGCGATACAAGGATACGGCCGATCAAAAGTGGCAATTCAAAACTTTGACACAGGCGCAAAACCTGACGCTCATCAACATCGGCAAACTGCCACACCTTGCCCAGTGCGGACAACGCCTCCTGTGTTTCCAAGGTGGCTGTCGCGTCAACGGACGAAATTTCAAGTGCTACATTAGAGTTGCTTGTCAAGTTACTGAATTCCTTGTTTTTTATTAAAGTTATGCTCTGCCTTGATATGGCGAACCGTGCCTGATTTGCTGCGCATCACAATGGAATGTGTTTCCGCACCATGAGCGTAGCGCCGCACACCGCGAAGCATAGCACCATTTGTCACGCCTGTGGCTGCAAACATGACATCGCCGCGCGCCATATCTGTCACCGCATATTTGCGGTCAAAATCGGTTATTCCCCAACGTTTTGCCCGCGCACGCTCATCATCATTGCGGAACAATAAACGCCCCTGCATAAAACCGCCTAAACAACGCAGGGCCGCAGCGGCCAGAACTCCTTCAGGCGCGCCGCCGGAACCTAAATACATATCCACGCCGGCCATCGGTTCTGTTGTGGCAATCACCCCACTTACATCACCATCCTGAATCAGGCTGATCCGCGCACCCGTTTCACGTACACGGGCAATCAATTCCTCGTGACGTGGACGGTCCAAAATACAAATAGTCAGGTCCGATACACTGGCGTTCTTAAAACGTGCCAGATTCTTAACATTCTCTTGTGCGGGCAAATCCAGATCAATAACCCCGTCATCAATCTCAATCCCAACCGCCAGCTTATCCATATAGACATCAGGCGCATGCAAGAAACCGTCTTTTTCCGCCATGGCGATCACCGCAAGCGCGTTTTGGCCGCCCTTAGCTGTGATTGTTGTCCCCTCAAGCGGGTCAAGCGCAATATCAACCTCGGGACAATCGCCCATGCCGACCTTCTCACCAATATAAAGCATCGGCGCCTCATCACGCTCGCCCTCGCCGATTACGACTGTGCCATCGATGCACAAAGCATTCAGCGCGGAACGCATGGCATCAACGGCCATTTGGTCAGCCGCCTTTTCATCCCCCCGCCCCATCATCAATGATGCTGCCAAGGCTGCAGCCTCTGTCACGCGCACAACTTCCAAGGCCAGGTTTCTATCCATAACAGACGGCACCCGGGAAAAGGTTTCTTTTGTGATTACAATGTCTTCGGCGGCTTGGCTCATGTTTATTCCTGTTCGATAATCCGCATGGTAAATGGCGGTTCTTTAACCGGTTTTAATTTCCCGATTTTTTCAATCGCTTGGTTCAGCACCTTGGCTTGTGATGTGTGCGTCGTTAAAATCAACGGAACGATGCCCTTTGTAATTTCCGAAAGCTGCAAAGCGGACTGAATGGAAATTCCGGCTTCACTCAGGATTTTGGCAATATCAGCCAAGACGCCGGAGCGGTCTTCGACAATCAGGCGAATGTAGACCGCCTTTTCCGCTTTATCCATATCGGCCAGCTGAATGTCACGCCACTGATCCGGCTCAACACCGAATGTGGGGACATATACATTGCGCGCAACATCCATAATATCTGCAACAACCGCGGATGCTGTCGGATCCCCACCTGCACCGCGCCCAACAAGCAATGTTTCATGGGCATAGTCGCTTTCGGTATAGACCGCATTCAACGAGCCGTCTACAGCCGCAAGCGGTGTATTCGCCTCGACCAAACAGGGCTCAACAGATTGTTCGATGCCAAGGTCTGTCCAGCGTGCAACACCCAGCAGTTTAATCCGATAACCCAGATCGTCTGCAAAACAAATATCCGTATCTGTGATCCGGCGGATCCCCTCGGCTTTTATGTGGTCAAAATGTGGTGGAACATTGAATGCCGCAGCTGCCAGCAATGCTGTTTTATGTGCCGTATCAATGCCATCAATATCAAAAGTCGGATCAGCCTCGGCATAACCTTTGTCTTGCGCGTCTTTAAGTATCTTGTCAAAACTTTCGCCCGTATCGCGCATCTGGCTGAGGATATAGTTACACGTTCCGTTCAAAATACCATAGATGCTGTGAACCGGATTTGCAGCCAACCCCTCGCGCAGGGACTTCATAATAGGAATAGCCCCCGCAACTGCGGCTTCGTATTTTAGGTGAACTTTATTTTTCGCGGCAATTTCCGCCAGTTCGCGCCCGTGAACCGCCAACAGGGCCTTGTTCGCAGTGACAACCGATACATGGTTTTCCAATGCTGATTTTACCAAGTCATAGGCATAGCCGTCAGACCCGCCAACCGCCTCAACCAGAACATCGACATCCTGAATTAAATCATTTGCGGCGTCAGCCCATCGGATCGCGCCCATTTCAAACCCGCGGTCTTTATTGCGGTCACGGGCAGAAACCCGCTTGACCACAATGTCGCGACCTGCGCGTGCCGATATGGAATCTGAATTGTTTTGAAGAATTTGAACGACAGACGCGCCGACTGTACCCAGTCCGGCCACCGCAATGCGTAGTGGTGGTTGCTGATGCATGAAATACCCCGTTTGTGCTATAGGCGTTTATAACAAAAATTGCGGGAAGTTTCCAGCTCTATTCCAATGGGATTAGTCGTGCGATGTAATGATTGTCGTTTCGCGCACTTTTTCAACAACAACGGGGCTTTGGTCTGGCGCCAAAACGATAACTTCACGGTTTGGAACCATGTAATAATCAGGATCTGACGGATCATAAACATAGGGTTCGGTATTGGCCCAATGCGTAACCTCCGCACAACCGGCCAAGACAAAAAGACATGAGATTAGGATAAATTTCTTCATACGATGACTGTAATCAAATTTTGAACAAAAGAAAAGGCACCAAATGTTCTTTGGTGCCCTTTCCTGAATTTTTGTGGAAAACGGTAAAACCGTATCCAATAAAAATTTAGCGTTTCGCCCACTGGTACGAACGACGCGCTTTTGCACGACCGTACTTTTTACGTTCAACGACACGAGAGTCACGTGTCAGTTTGCCAGCGGCTTTCAATGTCGGACGCAATGATGGTTCGTAGTTAATCAGCGCGCGGGAAAGACCCAGGCTGATCGCACCGGCCTGACCGGACAAACCACCGCCGGACACTGTGCAAATCACATCGAACTGTGACGCGCGGTCAACCAGTTCCAAGGGTTGCTTCAGAACCAGACGCTGTGTCGGACGGGCAAAGTATTTTTCAATATCTTTACCGTTAACTGTGATTTTACCTGAACCCGGTTTGATCCAAACGCGTGCAACCGCATTTTTCTTACGACGGCCTGTACCATAGGCACGGCCCATGTCGTCAATTTTCGGCTCAGCAGGCTTTGAATCGTCTTCAGATGTTTCAGCACCTTTGATAGCAGCTTTTTTGTCTTTTTCGTTTTCTTTAACGGCAGACTTCAGATCCGCCAATGATTTTTTTTCTTTATCTTCAGCCATGTCTGTTCCTTATCTCTTGTTCTTTGGGTTCAAAGCAGCAACGTCCAGAACCTCTGGCTTTTGCGCTTCATGTGTATGCTGCTCGCCCGCGAATACGCGCAGGTTTGTCATTTGACGGCGTCCCAATGGGCCACGTGGCATCATACGCTGAACAGCTTTCATCACAACACGCTCTGGGTG
>CAXGXG010000156.1:0-4567 GCA_964013525.1 uncultured Alphaproteobacteria bacterium
CATGCCTTGCAGCAGCTCAGCTGTTTGATCAACGTTATCAACAGAAAGCATACCAACAGTGTGATAGCCGGAATCCACATGCATAACTTCACCTGTCACGCCACGTCCCAAGTCACTTAGGAGGAACAGGCCAGCGTTTCCGACTTCTTCTGTTGTCACGTTACGCTTAAGAGGGGCATTCAATTCATTCCATTTCAGAATGTAACGGAAATCACCGATTCCGCTGGCCGCCAGTGTTTTGATCGGACCGGCGCTGATGGCGTTGACGCGGATGCCGTCGCTACCGACATCATTGGCAAGGTATCTTACGCTGGCCTCAAGTGCGGCCTTGGCCACGCCCATTACGTTGTAGTGGGGCATAACGCGTTCCGCACCATAATAGCTGAGCGTCAAAAGGCTGCCGCCGTCTTTCATCAGTGGCACAGCCTTTTGTGCGACCGCGGTAAATGAATAAACGGAAATGTCCATTGTCTTTAAAAAGTTGTCGCGCGTTGTATCCAGGTACAGGCCGTCAAGCTCGTTTTTATCTGAAAAGGCAATGGCATGAACAAGGAAATCAATCTTGCCCCATTTTTCTTCAACCTCTTTAAAGGTGCGCTCAATGCTTGCTTCATCTGTGACGTCACATTGTACCACCAAGTCAGATCCGATGCCTTCAGCCAAAGGGCGGACACGTTTTTCCAGCGCCTCGCCTTGAAAGGTAAAGCCCACTTCTGCGCCGTGGTCATGCAAGGCTTTGGCAATACCCCAAGCAATAGAGCGGTCATTTGCAACGCCCATAATCAATCCGCGTTTACCCGCCATAATCTGTGTCATAGTTCTGTCCCGTTTAGATTAAAAGAATGTGTCTGTTTTATGGGATTTTACACAATTATCCATCCTGATCAATGTGATTTTCAAAACAGATACGGCGATACGGTACAGGGGGGCTGTACAAAGTGTGGCGTAAGGTAATGGGATGTCAAACAGGGTGCCTGAGAATTATGAAATTGATATCTTTCATAATTGACACTTGCGCTGTTTTGCGATTCAATGGTAGAAAGTACGCATTCAAGAAGCGAAATTATGTAGCAAGGTTATAATGCTGTCATACATGAAAAAGCGCCGTACGCGCGAATTATTTTACGTTCCCCTCCGTTATGTTTTTATGTTTATTGCGTTCAGCTGTATCGCAATTCAGGCTGTACCTGCGGGTAAGCAGGCCGTTCAACATATTGGTGAGTGGGCCCTTTCAGCCCCAGTTCCAGAGGATATGGAGACTGCGCGGGTTGATTTTGTCGCCGATGATTTCGGTGTTGAAACCGCAGACCTTCCCAAAGTTGGCCGCGGGCCGATTACACCACCGGTTAGCCGCAAGATTACGGCTATGCTGGCATCGTTGCCGCCGGCCGCCGGCAAGCCGATTGTCGTCAGTGGCGTTTCCATGCCGGAGCCGCGTCCTGAGATTTTCAAAAAGATTGCACAGCCGCCATCATTGGTGAGCAAGCGTATCGCCTATATTGAACGTGAAGGGATCAAGCCTGTTGATTTTGAAATCGAAAGTGGTGATACCCTGGCAGATGCCTTCGTATCTTCTTTGGATGTTTCTTATGATGATGTTCAGCGCTTCCTTGGCAGTTTAACAGGCAAACAGGATCCCAAAGCGTTGCGTCCAGGCCAGAAAATTAAGGCCTATACTGTGAATTACGGCGGCGAAAACATGCTTTTGGCCGCTGAAATTCAGCAGGATGTATTAAACAGCGTGTCGGCCTTTCGTATTTCCGAAGACCGTTTTGCAGTGACGGAAACAACCAAGCCGATCAAAAAGTCGGTTCGTGCAGCCAAAGGCTCTATTGAAAATTCTTTGTATATGGCCGCCAGCAACGAAAGCGTTCCAGATCGTCTGATCATCGAACTGATTCATGCCCTGTCATGGTCTGTGGATTTCCAGCGCGATATCCGCACAAATGACGAATTTGAAATTTTGTTTGAAGAATACCGTACCGAGGACGGTGATCTGGTGCCGGGTAAAGGTGAAATCCTGTATGCGGCGCTCAAGATCGGTGACAAGCCTTATTCCATGTATCAACATATTGGTGATGAGGGGCAAAAAGGTTTTTACGAGGCTGATGGTCAATCCATCCGCAAGGCTTTGATGACGACACCTGTGAACGGTGCACGCATCTCTTCTAATTTTGGCAAGCGTAAACACCCTGTTCTGGGCTATACCAAAATGCATAAGGGTACAGATTTTGCCGCGCCTAGCGGGACACCTATTTACGCATCCGGCGATGGCGTTATTGAGTATATCGGACGCCGCGGATCATTTGGTAATTACATTAAAATTCGCCATCGTGGCGACCTTCATTCAGCCTATGCCCATATGAAGGGCTTTGAAAAAGGTCTGGCCAATGGTCACCGCGTAAAACAGGGCGATGTGATCGGCTATGTCGGAACAACAGGACGTTCTACAGGGCCACACCTGCATTATGAAGTGCATGTGAATAACAAAGCGGTTGATCCGAAATCTATCAAATTGCCAACAGGTACACGTTTGGCAGGTGCGGAGCTGAAAGACTTTAAAGCGCAGGTCAAAAAACTGGAAGCCATGATGAAAAAACATGGATTGGGCAAAATGGTCGTCGCGGCACTGGATACAAAATCAGCGCAGAACGTACAATAAACTTTAAATTTCGAACAATATAAATGGCCCGGTATTAAACCGGGCTTTTTTTAGACTTTAAAAAAGGTGTTTGTTAAGGGGGCGGGGCGTCTTATGCCTTTTGTTCCCATCCGCCCGTGGGGGTCTGCTGATAATATTTCAATGTACAGTCCGTGTCCTTCAGGTTTTTCCACCGCGCGCGCGCCTTTTCAACGGCTGATTGATCCATGCCGTCAAAAATCTCGCAACATAAATCATATCCGTCAAGTGCCTCTGAAACGGAGCCGTCTGTAACGACCAGAACGCTGGCGTCATTCACATTTTCATCCGATGTGCTGATCCATATGGGCTGATCCTGCGGGGCACCTTTGAACCCATGGGGCAAAAAGCTCTCCGCTTCAAACTGCCACAGCAAATCATCAATACCTTTGACGTGGTTTTCATCGGCGCATTTCACAACAACGCGCATTCCGCGTTTGTGGGCCTGTGTCAGGATGCCAGGCAAGGCCCGATCCAATGGCATATTCTTTAGGTGATAAAAACGGACTTCTGTCATATTTAGCCTCAATCTTGTTTCATGCTGACCGTCGGATTTTCCATGCGGACAGTGAAATTATTTGTCTGATACATGTTTTCGATTATAGTTAATGGCAAAGAAATGAAAAGGATACTCTTTATGTCGTATACGCCGCCCGTTGATGAAATGTCATTTGTGCTGAAACATGCTGCAGGAATTGACAGCGTCTTGAACCTTCCGGCCTATGCCGATTTTGATGCAGACATCATTGCCCCTGTTTTGGAGGAGGCGTCAAAGATCGCAGCAAACGTCTGGGCGCCTTTAAACCGCACGGGTGACACAGATGGGGCCAAGATTAAGGACAAGGCCGTTGTAACCACGCCAGGGTTCAAGGATGCCTATTGGGAGTATGTGAATGGCGGCTGGAATGCGCTGGCGCACAATCCCGATCACGGCGGACAAGGGTTGCCGTGGGTTTTGTCCATGGCCGTGAATGAAATGTGGCAAGGTGCCAACCTGTCGCTGGGTCTGTGCCCATTATTGACACAAGCCGGTATTGAGGCCTTGGAAAATCATGGCAGTCAGGACCTGAAGGATAAATATCTGGACAAACTGGTCAGTGGCGAATGGGCGGGTACCATGTGCCTGACCGAACCGCAGGCGGGAACCGATCTGGCCGCAATTCGCACGATTGCGCGTGCCGATGGTGATCAATATCGCCTGACCGGACAAAAGATTTATATCACTTATGGTGATCACGACTTTACTGAAAATATCATCCATATGGTTTTGGCTAAAATGGATGGGCTGCCCGATGACAATACAGGCCTTGGGCTTTTCCTCGTGCCTAAGTTTCTGGAGGACGGAACACGTAATGATGTCTATCCGGTTTCGCTGGAGCATAAGTTGGGCATTCACGGTTCACCCACATGCGTGATGGCCTATGGCGATACGGATGGCGCTGTCGGTTATTTGGTTGGTAATGCGGGCGAGGGGCTGAAAAACATGTTCACCATGATGAACAACGCCCGTATTTCTGTTGGTCTGCAGGGGGTCTCCATGATGGACCGCGCCTATCAAAAGGCCGTTCAATATGCGAACGAGCGTATACAATCCTTCAAACTCGGCGGTTCAAATGACGAAAGGGTCGCTATTATCGAACATGCCGATGTTCGACGCATGCTGATGTCCATGCGGGCCTATACGGCCGCAGGGCGTGCTTTGTCCTATTATGCAGGCGCGCAACTGGATCACGCAAACCGGGCTGAGGATGATAAGGACCGCAAGGCCGCAAATGTTCGGGCGGATTTTCTAACACCGCTGGTTAAAGCTTGGTGCACCGATCGCGCATTGGATGTCACATCAACCGGTATTCAGGTGCATGGCGGTATGGGATTTATCGAAGAAAC
>CAXGXG010000157.1:0-4539 GCA_964013525.1 uncultured Alphaproteobacteria bacterium
GGTGTCATCTGGGTTGGGCAGAGTGCTATCCGCGGAGGCAATGTTATCCGTGCCCGGCTGGTTTTGCCGCTCGCCCCATTCAATGGGAATGACAAGCGCAGGGCTGTTCTGTGCAGGTGCCGTCAGATCAAGGGCGATCAAGCCGAGGAAAACCAGTAAAATTATGCTGAGAATACCGCCGATTACCAGTTTGAAGAACCGCGAGGTTACAAAAGCAGGCCATTTGGCTGCAGCTTCCTTTGTAAATCCGGCCATGCGGACGCCCCCTTCAGCCGTATTACTTCAATGCTTTCTTATACAGCGCAATACCTTCCAAAAGGTCAATCGCACGTGTCAGCTGATAATCAACGATGTCTTCTTCGACATCTACGTCAATTTCGACTTCGTTATCACTATTGTCGCCCTCATCGTCATTCTCATTTTCAGATGCGTTTTGAGGGTTTGACAAGGCACCACGCAAATCAGCTTCACTGATGCGGTTAGATTGGTCCAATTGACCAACTACGGCAACGCGTTCGACCAATATATCGGGTTCAATCCCTTTGGCTTGGATGGATGTTCCGGACGGCGTGTAATAGCGGGCAGTTGTCAGACGCATAGCACCATGACCGGGCAGGGTGATAACAGTCTGAACCGAGCCTTTACCAAAGGATTTCGTTCCCAGAACGATGGCACGCTGATGGTCTTGTAATGCACCGGCCACAATTTCAGAGGCCGAAGCCGATCCACCATTAATCAAAACGATAATCGGCAGTCCATTGGCAAGGTCGCCAGGTGTTGCATTGTCACGGCGAATATCGTCTTCGGCGCGGCCGCGTGTTGATACAATTTCACCTTGTTCCAAAAAGGCATCGGAAACCTTGATCGCCTGATCTAAAAGTCCACCCGGGTTGTTGCGAAGGTCCAAGACATAGCCAATAAGTTCATTGCCGGCTTCTTGCTGGATTTCAGTAATCGCACGTTTTAACCCAGGGAAAGTTTGTTGGTTAAATGTGGTCACACGGATATACCCGATGTCATCGTTTTCTACACGATGACGCACAGATTGAATTTGGATAATGTCGCGTGTAATGGTGACTTCCAATGGTTCAGCTTCACCCTCGCGAATAATGGTCACATTAATATCTGTGCCAACCTTGCCACGCATTTTGGAAACAGCATCAGACAAGGACATGCCCATAACCTGTTCACCATCAATTTCTGTAATGACATCATTGGCCTGAATGCCAGCGCGATAGGCAGGTGTATCATCAATAGGGGAGACGACTTTGACCAATCCATTTTCCATGGTCACTTCAATCCCAAGGCCGCCAAATTCACCGCGGGTTTGAACCTGCATGGAGGAGAAATCTTCTTCTGTCAGATAGCTTGAATGCGGATCCAATGCGGTCAACATGCCGTTTAGCGCCGTTTCTACCAAATCTTTATCCGAAACCTCTTCAACATATTCGCTGCGAACACGCTCAAAAACATTACCAAACAGGTTCAGCTGCTTATAGGTCTCAGCCGTATTTTGAACTTCGGTCTCGCTGTTTTGGGCAACGCTGATGCTGCCAATCCCAATGCCGACTCCCAAAATCAATGTGCCTGTCAGATATTTGAGCTTTGTATTCATGTATTGATCCTAACCATTTTTAATATTCAAAAAGCTATTGGGCTTTACTGTTTTTCCCGCATTTCGCAGCTCATAGTATAACCGTCCATTTTTATTATTGCTACGGTCAATTCTGCCCACTGGCTCACCTTCATCCAATTCGGTGCCAACGGCGGCATCAATCTGGTCCAAGCCTGCAATTAAACTATGATATCCACTGGAATGTTCAAGTATTAAAAGGTTTTTATAATGCTGGAACGGGCCTGCAAAAACCACCTTGCCGGCCTTTGGGGTGACAACGACCGCTTTGGGCTGTGTGGTAAAGACCAACCCATTACTGGTTGCGCCGATTTCATCCTTTTCCCCAAAATTCACTTTGATATTCCCGGCAACAGGCTGAAAGACGCCGCCGGTACCGGTTGATATGGCCGGTTGCGATTTTTGTGCCGATGCAGGTGAGGGGGAGGGCGTTTTCAATCCCGTTGGACGAAATGACGGTTTGATATTCTCAATCAGCTCCTGCAGCGATTTCGATTCTGTTCTTAACCGTTCAATTTCCTGTAAATTCGATTGATAGTCTTGTTCAGCGGTTTTAAACAAACGTTCGCGCTGATTTGCCAGACGTTTAAGCTCTGCGCTGTTCTTTTGCAAATCGGTCTTTTTATCATTTTGTTTGCGAATAAGGGTGTCGAGATCGGATTGCAAGGCCCGGATCCTTTGCATTTCCTCTTCAATATCTTTGGCGCGCGCACCCAGTTGCGGCAATGTCCGGTTTAGGACAATGTCACGGCGGATCACGCGATCCTTGTGCTCATCCGTATAATATAAGCCATAAACGGGGGTTTGCCCTGCGGCATAAATCTGGCGAAACAGAGTTGCGGACAAACCTTGGTTTTTCAACATATCTTCAACCAACCGGGACTGCTGTGAACGAAGGTCGGCTTGCTCGGCCTGCAGGCGGAAAAGGTCATTTTCAATTTTTTGACTCTGGCTGGCGGTACTCACCAATTGTTTTTTAACATCTTTTAATTGCGCTTCGGCTTTTTTGCGTTCAGCCGCCCGATTTGCACGCAGACGCTCTTGTTCAGCCAATTCTGCCTGTGCACGGTCGAGGTCAGACAAGCTTTGTGCGCCGACGTCGTTCAACGGCAGCGTAAGAAGAAAAAGATAGGTAAAAAATACAAGTTTATTCACGATGGTATGGATGTCCCGACAAAATCTGTTGAGCGCGGTAAATTTGTTCAATCAGCATAACCCGAACCATTTGATGAGGCCAGGTTTGTTTCCCAAATGACATCAGAAAGTCAGCACGTTCGCGCACCCCACGTGTCAAGCCGTCGGCGCCACCGATGATAAAGGTTACAGGGCTGAAGTTGTCCAGTTGAAGCTGTTGGAATTTTTTCGCAATTTCTGGGCTGGAAAGGGTTTTTCCGCGTTCATCAAGGGCAAAAATATATCCGCCGCTGTCTGGAAGGGCATCCAGAATTTTTCCGGCCTGCGCATCCTGGTCAGAAAACTTGCGGGCGTCAATTTCATGGTCTTCAACATTCCATTGCATACGTTTTTCGTAGTCAGCAAAAAGGTCATGAAATGCGGATCGGCGTTTGGTGTGGCCGACGGAAATAATTTTTATACGCATAAGTTATGCAGAAATGTAAAGGGTGTGGTCCGCCGCATCAAAATCTGCGTTCCACATCTTTTCCAGTTTATAGAACTCGCGCACTTCGGGACGGAAAATGTGGATGACGATATCGCCTGCATCAACAACAACCCAATCACCGGTTTCACGGCCTTCTGTACGGGGATTATAATCATATTCAGACAAGGCGTCGCTAATTTTGCCAGCAAGCGCGCTGACCTGACGTGAGGAACGACCGGTGCAAATAACCATGTAATCTGCAATGGAAGTCTTACCCTTTAGATCGATCGCTAAAATATCTTCGGCTTTGCTGTCATCAAGGGTTTTGACGACAATATCTTTCAGCTTTTCAGGGCTGGGGACCTGTTTTTTTTGACTGGCTATGATAATCCTCCATAAAAAATTGCCAATTCGGACGCTGCCGACTTAAATGATATAAGGCAAATATCCAACCCTTCAATTATAACGGATATTCCAAGATTCGTGAAATACTCGTATCAATTTCAGCGCGGCGTCAGCTGATATCAGGTTCAGGTGTCTAAAAACGGTAGCGCAGGCCAACTGTGTATTCCTGCCGGCCTGACCGGTTAAAGACACGATAGGGATCGCGCCGATATTCTTTGCCTTGTCCGGTTTTCTTAAAGCGTAAAATCAAATCCATACGATTGGAAAGCGATTTCCCCAAAACGACACCATGGTCGTAATCAATAAATATATCTTTATCAAAACTTACGAGGCGCCCAGCCGCATCCACAACCCCCGCCTTCGCGGTTTCAGTATCTGTTGTTGTCGCTTGCGTCGCTACTTGTTCATGCCCGTCAACGGCTTGCGCTGATAGGGGGGCTGCTGCAAGGGCCATAGCTGATGTTAGACAGAAGGCATTTCGTTTATGCATAGGTTAAAATCCTTAGTGGTTGGGACGGGAAGGTTGCAATGATTTACGCCTTTTATGGGCCTGATAGCCCTTTTTACCGATAACAGACAAACCGATAAGTCCGGCAAGTCCACCGAGGATTTTAAACAGATCTTTGACATCATCCATAAATTCAGCCCATTGGCGTTCTTCCTCTGCACGCTTCTCAGCCCGATCCTCAGCGATATTTTGACGAATAGGGGCCATAGCCTCTTCCCAGCAATCAATAATACTGTTCATGACCGTCTGACGCGCAGCGATATCGGTTTCACTGAGGTCGTTGGGGAGGTGCTGATCACGACATTCAAACATCAGCTTTACATTCGTCGCCAGCTCTGGGTCTCCGTTGGAACTCCAATAAAACTCATATTGAAAGCCATTTGGGTCATTGCT
>CAXGXG010000158.1:0-4469 GCA_964013525.1 uncultured Alphaproteobacteria bacterium
TCATACATGCAGGATATTTACGGAGAGGACATCCGTGATTTCCTCATAGGCTATCGCGCCGCCCGCGCCGTTGCCAGTGTTCATTACACAAGCGTTACCCATCACACCCACACAGACCTGCTGGTCGAAGGCGAAGCAGAATTGCCCCACCAAGCGACACCAAAATTAATCGTTCAGCAATCAAACGGCATCCGGAATGCGCTGGCAGAAAAGGTGGGCCGCCTGACGGAACGCAGTGATCTTTTGATTCAGGCCGTCCGTGAACAAATTGCATTTGAAGAACAATGGTCGGTTCACAATCCGATACTCAAGACCCAGCCGGATATCCTGCAACGTGCAGCCCATATGCGTCCTGCGGATTTTTTTGCAACTTATGCCAATCCTGATGATGACAACCGCTTTATTCGTGGCATACAAAATCATTTGGCAACCCTGATCAAGGCTGAACAGAACAATCCGGATACTTATCGCGTATTTTACCAGGCGGCGGTAGAGCTTCTGGAGGATGGACATTTTCGTGACAATACATACGCCACTCATTTCCTGCAAACCTATGTTGATGGCATCACACTGTTAATGCCCACTGTTGCAAATCCCAATATCCGGGTGCCAATGGCAACAGCAACCGCGTCTCAACTTTCCAGACCGTCCGCCTAAGAGAGCGCCTCTTTTGCAATGTCGGGGATACTGTCGACAGGCGGTGCAAAATAATAATCTTTATCCTGTAAAACATCATTTTTATGAAACGCCTCAATAAAATCACCCGGCGTATTGATCAGGGTGATATCCCCGCGAAGAATGGCTGAACGCATGTACTCCACGCCGGGCAAATTTAAAACCATCCCCTGACAGCCCAGTGTGACCCCCTCAAACACGGCTGTTGAATTGACACCTAAAATAGCTTTAGACTCCAACATCAAGGCATATGTGTCTTCGTCCGCGCCCGATAACCGCAAGTTTTTAAGGTCGCCCAGCGCTGACAGAGCCTGTTCATATGTTTCTAGAAACTCACTTGGGTGGGGCCTATAGACAAAATTTATTTCCGGGTAAAGCCCAGCCGCCTGATGAACAAAACGAAACATTTCCGCACCCGTTGGCCCCTGCGAAAGTGCCAAAACCTGCGTGCTTGCATCCGCTCTTTTGCGGTGCTTTAACTGCTGCATAAAATCATAGCCCATGACCGCACCTTTTGTATTTTTGGCATAGTCCGTATTTTGCATCCAAAACGCACCAAAAAACAAAAGCACATCTGGGGAATAGGGAACAAACGGCCGCCCTGGGTAACTATAGCCCATATGATTGGGGGTTATCACACCATGTTGAAGTTCGATAACGGGCAAGCCTTTTTCCTGTGCTGCATGGATCATCGCCTCATGACCGTAGGCACAAATCAGGTAAACCATATCAGGTTTATGCCTTGCCAGAATACGGGAATAAACGCGCGTTTGTATGTCGAAATTGCGCACCGCTTTTTCAATCATCGGATGCAGACCCATTTTGAATTTGAAAATGCTTTCGCATTTGTTTTCAATGTGATGGATCATTTCAATCTCATCCTTTGTAAAAGAAACCTTCTGTTTGCGAAGACGTCTTCTCGCCCTTTCCCAAAGCATGGCTGCAGAAATATTTTTCACCCCCGCATCATGGCTTTCGTCATATCCGTTATAAAGAACCAAAGTGTCATGATCGGGCAACTGATCACGAAGCCTGCGGCTGTAAATATCGGTTCCTTGATGCTGGCGCATATGGGGCATCACAATATATTTATACCCTGAATCTCCGAAAAAAGGGCTGCGAAACGGCGCCCGCAGAATTGTTTTAAAATACTCAAAATAACGTGCAGATGGTGACACGCTTTTTAGCTTTTTGGGGTGGGGAAGGTCATAGGCGCCGGTTCCCATTGCAGCCTTTTTAAAAACGGCAAAGCGAACCAACTTCCAAAAAAAGACACCCCTGATCTTTTGCATAAGCAAATCTTCGCTCTTTTCAAGCGCCCATATGTTTTCGCATATTTCAATGATCGGATCTTTCATGCGGTCAAATCGGTCCTTGCCGTCCTTTAAATTTCAGGCCTCTCAAACCGCGCATAATATCAGAAATCATTTCCCCGTCCTGCAAAAGCATGTCTGCATTTTCTTGGCCCAGTTTCTTGGTATAGTATGCATCATTGCTTTGATTGATACATCCCCGCACGGCAAACCCATCAATCAAACCATCAAAAAACGCTGTGATGGCTTGTTTGTCATGTACAGGTGCCGAAAGTATATCCTCATAGCCGAGATGCGGGTCAAAGCTGTAAATATTCGGACAGTTTGAAAACCATGTATGACCGAATATCAGCGCCTTTTTCCCCATACATGCAGCTTCCAGTGCAGGCGTACCCGTAATGGACGCGGTCAGCAAAGCACCCCGTATCAGCTCGCCTGAACTTTCTTCGCTCTTTAAAACATAGATATTCGGCAAGGCTTTTAGCGATCTGTAAAAATAATGGCTTTTCCCCCGATAGCCTTTCATCGCACTTGAAAACTGCGAATAATGTTCCTTGATGTAAATCGGAATTTCGTTTGGCACCATGTCGCGCAATGCCATCAACGTGTCATAGGTTTGATAGAATGCGCCGCCGTCCGGATTGGTTGTGCGTTCCGGTTCATAGTGCAGCGGAAAATAAACATAGGGTTTGCCCCGCTCCCATGGGACGGTCACAGCATCGTACTCATCGCGCAGCATTTTGTGAATTTTGCGCGTATACGTTTTGCGGGCCTGAACGTCATTGCGGTCAGCTGTCAGGCTTTCATCCAGAAAATTTAAAGACTTAATAGTCGACGACCGCCAATCATCACCACGCTTGTTCCTAAGATAGCGTTTAGCGATGGATTTCATCCTTTTAACGGGCGCGCTTAAAAAGCCCGTTGATTTTGAGAGTTTTACCGCTTGTTCTTTGTCTCGTTGCAACTTGATATAAAGCGGCTCGGCCATGGGTTGACCATCGTCCCGAAATCCGTAGACATAGTCACGGACCAGCGCCTTCAGCATAGATAGGTCACGCCCCTGATCGTCGATTGGTAACACATCCGCATTTTCAACACTTGTGCGCATCAACAAAAACGGTGCAATATTTGACGTCATAAAATGAATGCGCTGAATGCCCATAATTTCGCACAGCTTGTATATAATCATTTGCGATGGCGAATGCGGCCCCTCTGCACTCAAAACAAAATCTAGATCATGTTTTTTAATTTCAGAATAAAAATAGGTAACCATCGCATAAAACAGGGCCTCACGCTCCAACCTGCGGAAACTGCCGTGGTCATCCTGACGGTCCATCATTTTTAGAACCTGGTCTTTCAATTTGTAAAAGCCCTGATCCTGTAAAACAAACAATGGTAAAGCGTGCTTGTTGTCTGGCCGTTTCAGGGTTTCGGCCTTGTTGAAAGCACGCAGATCATAAACGGTGCAATCGGGATAATTCTTCTCGACATCTTTCGTATGTGCCGGATCACCAATCCACATGACAGGTTGAAATCCGGCACATAGCATGGTTTTGGACAATTCCATCCAAACCTTTCGGTTTGATACCATAAAGCACGTATTGATGAAGTTCTTTTCCATTCTTTCCTATTCGTGTAAAAAGAGATGAGACAGCGGTTTGAATTTGAAAATATCTTAGCAAGTCCAAAACCCTATTGCATCCTTTTTTACCAAGCCTAAAGGCTTTACCAGAACAGATAAGATGAAAATTGCAATTATAAATCAACACATCTCACAAGCACTGGGCGGCAGTGAAATGCAATGCGACATCATTGCAAAAGAACTGACTATGTGAGGGCATGATGTTACCTACATCACTCCAAATCCGTGTCCTTTTAATTCTAAGGGTTTTCCCTATTCCGTCATCTACATGAAGCCTGAACCAGCTGATACGTTTGCGCAGATAAAACCCGATATCATATATTGGCGCTATAACAAGAAAAAGCTATTAAAGACGATTCGTGCAGCTAAAGGTTTTGGAATTCCATTTGTTTTTGCCATTTCATCGAAACAAGATCCGCAGCTTTTCGGATGGCGCTTTAATAAAAAGAAAACGGTCATTAAAACAGTGTTGAACATTGCCGAGCAAATTGTCTCTTCCGTTTGGAATTACTTTGGGTTTCTTCAGGTAGATGCCGTAACCAGCCTGAATAGCCGATATATAAAGTATGTGCCCGTTAAGAATAAACGCGTAGTCTACAACACTGTCTATAAAGAACAGGGCGATATTGTTTCCCCTCAAAAGCCCTATGTTTTATGGGTAGCCAACCTAAAGTCAACAAAGAGACCTGAAGCTTTCATTGATTTGGCCAAACGCATGAAAGATAGTGATCTTCACTTTATTATGATTGGCAGAATGGATATCACATATCAAAGATATGTAGAAAATGCAGAACGCGAACTCGCTAATTTTAAATATATTGGTGGTGCCTCCCCATTAG
>CAXGXG010000159.1:0-4458 GCA_964013525.1 uncultured Alphaproteobacteria bacterium
TTTATGGTAGAAATGGTGGAAACGGCAACGATCCTAAATCAGGCGACTGAACGCTCCCTCGTTATTCTGGATGAAATTGGACGCGGAACCGCCACCTTTGACGGTTTATCCATTGCTTGGGCATGCGTTGAACACTTGCACCACGTCAATCAATGCCGGACACTGTTTGCAACCCATTATCATGAATTGACGAGCCTGGAAGACAAACTGCAAAACCTGTCATGTCATACAATGCGCGTAAAAGAATGGGAGGATGAGATCGTCTTCTTGCATGAGGTCATCAAAGGATGCGCCGATCGTTCCTACGGTATTCATGTGGGGCAGCTTGCAGGCTTACCTTCCGCTGTTATCAAACGCGCAGAAGAGATTTTAACCGCGCTTGAGGATGGATCAGAATCCAAGGACCTGGACGCCATGTCCGATGCCCTGCCCCTGTTCCAGACACATCGGTCACCGAAAAAGCCTGCAGCTGAGCCGAAGGCCATTCAAACTCTCAAATCTATAAATCCTGACGAGTTGAGCCCCCGTGAAGCTTTGGACGCTCTCTACGCTTTAAAGTCTCAAGTCAATTCAGGACAGCCTGACTAGAACTGTATCCGTCCGGTGGATGTCGACGGCCGATAATGCGTTTCCATGCGCATGCCTGTTTGTTGCGTGCTGTTATGACGCGGATATTCAGCAATCAAATTTGTACGTCCTTCAACCTTGATCGGGGCCATTTGTGTTTGCAGATCGGCCAGCATAATTTCCCCCATAATCTGGCTCTGCGGTTTTGCTGCAAAGCGCGTAATGGGTGGCCGATCGTAAAATCGGTCAAGGTCAGAAACCTTTTTACCAACCGTTTCATAGGTTTGACGAACTGTTCCGCGGACAATGGTCGGATTTGCCCTATATTCCGCGGCCAACATACGACGCGCAGGCGCATCGGGACTGCGGTCCAATAAACGAAGGACTTTGCGATTCCCGCCATCGCCCCAAAAATAACTGCCCCGAACCATTTGCGGTTCAATTTCGCCATCGGGCCTATATTTTCGGATAAAGTCTACTGAATCCCGTATATAAAGAGCCGCACCTAAAGACCCCCAGTAGAGGTCTTTACGATCCGTTGTCGCATCAAACCCCCATTCATCCCCATGTTTGCGTGCCAGATCCTCCCATGTCCCCTGCAAGATCCCCGGACCGCGGGCAGATGAGCTTTTCGGATAACGTTCAAAATCAAAACTGCATTCAATCTCAATAGTTTTCATCAAAAACATAAAGTCAACGCCAACATCCTGCGCCGCCTTGAGCGCCGAGATTACCAAACGGTGGTCTACACCATTCTGAATATACTGATTGGCAGACCGCTCAACATCATCCGCATACTGACCGCCGCCAAATCCGGCATTGATTTCCAAGTAATCATTCTCCGGATCAAATTCTAGCTGTTCGGCCGTTGGCGGTCCAATGGCCGGCCTTTCAAATCGCGCGGATTCAACAATCCCCTGCCATATGTTTGACAGATCACTGTGAAGAACACTGTCACTGACTTCCGGCAGGTCAATATAATCGCGCGCAGCCGCAGGTGTTGCCGCTGTCGCCAACGCCACACCACCCAATACGGATTTGATCACTTTGCCATTAAATAGTTTTTTTAATACACCCATGAATACTCCCCAATGTTCATGCTCATGAGGAGATTTTAACAGAGATATGTAAATGCGAAGTTAAAAGATTTTATTTAGGCTTTGGGCCGGAGTTACCCTTTATATCAGCCGCTTTTTTTTTCAAAGCTTCGAAATCCTTTTCGAGGCTCGTATAATAAAGCTTAAGAGAACGGATCTGGGTATCGGTAACATGCGCCCATTTGTCTTCACCGTCTTTGCGGGATTGTTCAATTTCGGCCAGTTCTTCGCGTGCGCGTTCGACCGTCATGAATGCCGCTTTGTCCGCCGGAAGATTACGGCGGCGCTGCATCGCCTCATCCACCTTTTGGATGTGCTTTTCACCCAAAACATCCGGCTGGTTTGCGAAAATTATGCGCTGTGCAAAGATCATAAAGCGTTTCAAGGCCGGATCTTTCTTCATATCATCTGAAAAACGCTGTTTGAAGGCTTTAACCAGGTCAAGGCGTTGCGACCAGTCAGAATTATGAAAGCTCTTTTTCCAGCTTTCCAGCTCGTCACGGACCTTTGAATCCGGAAAGCTGTAGATTTGTTCTTCAGGTTCGGACCCATTTGTAAATTCTGGGCGCGCTTTGGCGGCTGCTTTGGCCAAACGCGCGGCAAACTCAGGATTATTTTTAATCCATTGGGCGCGTTCAGACGCTTTCTTACGGCTCAGCTTTTGCGGCCAGATGGTGTCTGCCTTGTCAGCCGGCATCAAAACAGGCTGCTTATGTGTCAGCAGTGTTTGCATCGGGGTTTCAAAACGTTTGTCTCCCCACAATTTAAATGTCTCAACCAATTCCTCGTCTGACTTGTCCTTATAATCCGCCGGATCGAATGACAGGTCCCATACGACAGCTTCAGTTGAAGAATTATCAGCCGTTGTGACAAAGGTGCCAATAATATCGTGGCTTGTGCCATAAGGGCACTGAGAATAGGCGAAGACCTCGTTATCTTGCATGAAACTTTTAACGTGGTCGCGATTAGCCATTTTCAGCATCTGATCCCAAATTTCAGGCGCCTCGGTTTTCAGTTTCTTCGCAAGCTGTATCGTCGCCTTGGTATCACTATAGGCCCCATGGGCATCCTGTTCAGACAGTGGAATACCGTTTTGTCGGCAGACATTGCCAAGACTCATACTGGGGTTGCCATGACCAGTTTTAATATCCAGCTTCAAAAGGCCCGGCGCATAAATGGAAACGGCCTTGACCAGATTAAGGACATCAAAAACGCAGTTCGCCGGCGCGTTCCAATTTCGTCGCGCAGACATGATGAACGGGTCTAAAAGGTTACTGTGCAGATTTTGTGAAATGATACCCTGATCGTAGGGCATATTATATGCAGCAAAAATAACCGGCCAGCTTTGGGCATGGATATATTCACTGACTTTGCACATCATTTCATAATGTGAATATCCTTCATTCTTTAGCTGATCAGGCGTAATTCCTGTAATCAGCAAGGCACCGGGAGATGGCACAACCCATGGTAAATTGCGACACTTTCCATGGAATTTGGACATCAGATTCAAATCCGAATCGGTTGAAATCAGTGCGATTTCATATATCTGTGAAAAGTCTCTGCTGAGCCCTGAATTTTCTGTATCCAGAAAAAGAAACACGCTTCGCTGTCCCCTGTAGCTTATCGTTTTTATGATTGCACTATGTATAACACCCGTGCGGGTATAAGTACAGAAATAAGTTTTATTCACCGAAAATGCGGTGTATACCTGTGGGTATAAATGAAAGGGTAAACATGTCACAAAATTGGTCCGCAAGCTCATGGCGCGATAAAACAGCGCTGCAACTGCCTGAATACAAAGACGAGAAAGCTTTGAATGAAGTGGAAAGCTATCTTGCCGGGCAGCCACCATTAGTATTTGCGGGCGAAGCGCGCCGCCTGAAGGAGCAACTGGGTAAAGTCTCCGAAGGTAAAGCTTTTATTCTTCAGGGTGGTGACTGCGCGGAAAGTTTTGCCGAATTTAAACCTGTTAATATTCGCAACCTTTTCCGCCTGATGCTTCAGATGTCAGTTGTCATGACCTTTGCCGGATCCATGCCAATTGTAAAAATCGGCCGTATTGCCGGTCAGTTTGCAAAGCCACGTTCGGCGGCAACAGAAATCCGTGATGGAATTGAACTGCCCAGTTACAAGGGTGACAACGTCAACGGAACGGAATTTACGAAAGAAGCCCGTGAGCCGAATCCTGAACGCCTGAAAATGGCTTACCATCAGGCGGCTTCGACGCTGAACCTTTTGCGCGCTTTTGCGCAAGGTGGTTATGCGGACCTGACCAAAATCCACCGCTGGACGTTGGATTTCATGAACGACACCCCGCAGGCGGAGCGTTACAGCCACCTGACAGATCAAATCACCCAAGCTTTAAACTTTATGGCGGCCGCAGGCATTAACAGCGAAAACACATTGCAATTGCGCCAGACTGACTTTTACACCTCTCACGAGGCTTTGCACTTGCCATATGAACAAGCGCTAACCCGCGTGGATAGCACTACAGGTGACTGGTATGATGTTTCTGCCCACTTCCTGTGGATTGGTGATCGTACACGCCAACCTGACAATGCGCATGTTGAGTTTTTGCGCGGCGTGAAAAACCCGCTCGGCATCAAATGCGGCCCCAGCATCAGCACAGATGATCTGATACGTTTGATTGATGTTTTGAACCCGCAAAATGAAGCTGGACGCATTACCTTGATATGCCGTATGGGCCATGAAGGTATTCAGGATGGTTTACCGCCCCTAATCCGCGCAATTGAAAAAGAAGGCAAGAAAGTGGTCTGGTCATCCGACCCGATGC
>CAXGXG010000160.1:0-4448 GCA_964013525.1 uncultured Alphaproteobacteria bacterium
GTGTTCTTTCCAGAAACATGTTGTCGCAGCAGATGTAATTGTGATTCCACGCTCCTGCTCCTGCTCCATCCAGTCCATTGTGGCCGCACCATCGTGAACTTCACCAATCTTGTGGGAACGACCTGTGTAATACAGGATACGTTCTGTAGTTGTTGTCTTACCCGCATCAATGTGGGCCATAATCCCAATGTTGCGGTAATCCTTTAGTGGTGTCTCTGTCTTAGCCATCGTTTTCTACCCTTAAATCCGTATCTTAAATTCTTACCAGCGATAATGCGCAAACGCTTTGTTTGCTTCCGCCATCTTGTGTGTATCTTCGCGCTTCTTAGCGGCTGTACCACGACCCTGCGCTGCATCCATAATTTCGTTGGACAGGCGCTCAGCCATTGTATCTTCGTTACGTGCACGCGCGGCTTTCACCAACCAGCGAATTGCCAATGCCTGCGCGCGGACCGGGCGAACCTCAACAGGCACCTGGTATGTTGCACCACCGACACGGCGAGAACGAACTTCAACCTTTGGCTTGATGTTATCCAAAGCTTCGTGGAAAACCTCAACCGGATCGCGCTTCATCTTATCCTGAACCATATCCATGGCGCCGTAGAAAATACGCTCTGCAACGGATTTCTTACCGTGCTCCATAATGGCATTCATAAACTTCGTAACAACAATATCCCCGAATCGTGGATCGGGAAGTACTTCTCTTTTTGGTGCTGCGTGACGACGTGACATTTTAAATCCTTATCCTTAAAAACGTATTACTTAGGCTTCTTCGCGCCATAACGTGAACGGCGTTGACGACGCTTGTCCAGTCCTTGCGTATCGAATGTACCGCGAACAACAGTGTAGCGAACACCTGGCAAATCTTTACGACGGCCGCCACGTACCAGAACAACAGAGTGCTCCTGCAGGTTGTGACCCTCACCAGGGATGTATGCGTTCACTTCACGACCGTTTGTCAGACGAACACGTGCGACTTTACGCAGCGCCGAGTTCGGCTTCTTTGGTGTCGTTGTATAAACACGGGTACAAACACCACGTTTTTGAGGGCTACCCTTCAAATCAGGTGTTTTTGTTTTCTTTACGACCTTTTTACGGCCTTTTCGTACAAGTTGGTTAACTGTTGGCATCTCGCCCTGTTCCTTCTCTACTTATCAATTCGTTGCTTACGGGATGGTTTTCTACCAAGCGAGCCCGCAAAATGGCATAAAAAAATGCCTACCGCAAGGGTTTTTTCTGCGGGGCGGTCACTATCTCGTTTCAGCGACACTCGCTTTTATATGCTTTCGGACTGCGTTTAGAAACTGATTAACAGAATCACTCTACAGCCAATCCATCCGTGTAAAAGCGAGCGGACTATAACATAAATAAGACGATGGTCAAGAACTATTTTGGAACCTTCCCATACAGAAGACGTTAATGCGTTGTCTTTGTTATGAAAATAATCATGCCCGTCTTTATGCTTATTTTCGCCAGCGGCTTAGCGCCCGTGATTTCGCCCTTTTTTGAAGGTTGCATTTTTTCCTTTGTTTTTAAGCAAAAGCTTAAAACGATCCTGACGAATGGGCCCAAGGACTTTCTCAAGAAAGGAATACTCCTGAACCAATTCAGTAACATATTTCTCTTTGGACTTACCTGCACCATGTCCGGCATCGCGAGTCACACACAGTAGGCCCAAGCTGTCCGGCGCTGTGTCATTTAGCGTCGCCACAAACTTATAGGCATGGGAAGGCACGACGCGATCATCGTTGTCGCCGGTCATAACCAATGTTGGCGGATATGTGGTTCCAGGCTTCACATTGTGCAATGGCGAATAGGCAGCAGCCGCGTTAAAGTGTGACTTTAGATTTTCAACATCCCCGTAGTCTGATTTCCATGCCGCGCCGTACGTAAACTTATGGAAGCGGAACATATCTGTAACCGGAACATGAGAGATAACACCACCGAATTTTTCCGGCGCTTGTAACATTGTCGCCAAGGTCAAAAGTCCACCGTTACTTCCGCCACTAATGGCAAGGCGCTTGGGTGAAGTTATCTTGGATTGGACAAGGTAATCCGCACAAGCTGTCATATCGTCAAAAACATTCTGTTTGTTTTCCAGACGGCCAGCGTCGTACCAAGCGGTGCCGAACTCGCCACCACCGCGCAGGTTCGCCTGAACATAAACGCCGCCTTGGCTGACCCACGTATAAACATCAAAATTGAATTCAGGCGTCAATGGCACGTTAAAACCACCATAACCATAGAGTTTTGTTGCGGCACTGCCATCAAGCTTCGTATCCTTGCTGCGGATAACCGTCATTGGCACTTTGGTTCCGTCTTTGGAAGTCGCAAAATGGCGCTCTACAATCGCGTCTTTCAAATTAACGGGACAGTTTGATCCGGACTCAAATGTCAGGCTGTTGTCTTCAAAATTATAGGTATATTTGTCACCCGCTGTTTTAAAGTTACGAATCGTGACAAGCGTTTCCGGATTTTTAAGCTGAATATTTCCAAATTCCACCGTGGATTGTTCAGGAAGCGGCATTTGGCGCAGTTCTTTTCCATCTAGATTGTGGAACGTGATTTTGTCGGCCGTGTCTTCGGTCCATGCCACCATAAGATCTCCCTTAATATAAGAGACCCATTTCATTTTGTTTACCTCATGCTCGGGAATAATCTCTTCCCAGTTTTCAGGTGCCGGATTTTTCGGATCAATAGCAACGAGCCGCCCGCGTGGCGCGCCTTGATCCGTATGCGCATAAAGCTTGCCCTTGTAAACAATCAAAGGTGTGACAAAGGACTTCTCATCTTTGAAGATCATATCAAAGTCTTGCGCGCCTTTGCCCTTGATCCATAACTCGTTCCAGCTGTTTGTCCCCACACCAACGGTTGCATACTGCATACCGTTCTTTTTCCCGCGGGAATGGTACAGGTCCCCAACCGAGCAGAAGCTCTGCTCAAGCGCTTCACGTTCAAAAACGATTTCGTCGTGCTTTGTCGGACGTCCGATTTTATGTTGTTTGACCACGGTTCGTTGCTTTTGATCAGCTGCTGGATATGTGTAACGAAAGCCCTTTTCATCAGAGTCCCATCGAACCCCTGTAAATCGGCAGCCTTCAATTGTAGTTTTGTGAGTATTGCCGGTTTCGACATTCATGACATACAGCGTTTGAGAATCGCTACCATTGTCGCTCAAAAGATAAGCAAGATATTTCCCGCTTGGGCTGGGGAATGTTCCAGAGATAGCCGTGGTGCCATTCTTGTTCAGATTGTTAGGATCAATCAAAACACGTGTAGACTTGCCCTCCTCTGTTACCTGGTAAACATGCTGTTGCATGTCTTTGGCACAAAAATACTGAAACGAATATTTGCCGTGTTGACGCGGCATGGTCTGGCTGTCATAGCTTTTAGCCTCTAACAACGCCTTTTGAAGCGCATCCATTTCCGGGCTTTGGCCAATAAATTTGTCAAAACGTTTATTGTGCGCATTTATAAAATCTTGTGTCGGTTTTGATTTGAGGTCTTCCAAAGGACGGAATGGATTGGGGACCTTTTTTCCGTGATAGATATCAACAGAGTTATCGCGGGGGGCCTGGGGTGCACGGCTGGCACGGTTAAACTTTGCAACAAGGTCCTTGCTCATCTTTTCCTCAATTCTTCTTTTCCTGATAATGGCAAAAGCATAAAGATCTGAGAGCGTTATGTCAATAGTGGTTGCAAGCAAGGTTATAGTATAAAAAAACCCGGCACATATTGCACCGGGCTTTTTATACTAGATAGGTTGTAGGCCTAAGTTTTATGCAGCGTCGGAATCTGAATCTTTGTCATCAGAATCTTTTGCGCTTTCGTCCGTAATCTGGGCGGCCTCTTTTGCCTCCGTAAT
Source organism: uncultured Alphaproteobacteria bacterium (assembly GCA_964013525.1). GTDB lineage: Bacteria > Pseudomonadota > Alphaproteobacteria > Micavibrionales > CSBR16-224 > CATLPD01. The sequence continues at coordinate 3,866 of CAXGXG010000160.1, forward strand.
TGCGGCGTTCGCTGCCAATGTCGCATCGTCGCGTTCTGATGCAATGTGTTTCAACTTGTGAACCATTGCACCGGAGCCGGCCGGGATCAAACGACCCACGATCACGTTCTCTTTCAAACCGTTCAGTCTGTCGACTTTGCCGTTTACAGCGGCGTCAGTCAGGACACGTGTTGTTTCCTGGAACGACGCTGCCGAGATAAAGGAACGTGTCTGCAAGCTGGCTTTTGTAATCCCCTGAAGAACAGGGTGGCCGGTTGCAGGTTCCTTGCCTTTGGCTTTCAATTCGGCATTCACCTCGTCAAATTCATATTTGTCGACTTGCTCACCCACCAGGTAGGTTGAGTCATTCGGGTTTTGAATTTCGATTTTCTGCAGCATTTGGCGCGCAATAATCTCAATGTGTTTGTCTGAGATTTTCACACCCTGCAGGCGGTAAACATCCTGAATTTCATTCACAAGGTAGTTGGACAATGCCTCAACCCCCATAACGGCCAGAATGTCGTGCGGTACCATTGAACCATCAAGCAACTTATCACCTTTGCGGACGTAATCGCCCTCGTTAACGGCAATATGCTTACCCTTC
>CAXGXG010000161.1:0-4445 GCA_964013525.1 uncultured Alphaproteobacteria bacterium
CAACCATCTCTATTGGAAGCATGCCGCCGGCGCATATGCCATGCGTTCAACCACGCCTTTGGACCGCATCTTTTCTGACACAACCTTACAAAAGATCGGTGGGCGAACGATTTTGGACATTTCCAAAGTCAGCTCTACTCTTATGGAAAACGCCGGCAAAAGCCTAGATTCGGAAAAGCTAAAGAACAGAACCGCACAGGCCTATATGGCGTTTTTTCATGAGGTTCGTCATGCGTCAAAAGATCATCAGAGCCATCCACATGTGGAAATGGATGCAAACTATTACGCGGAAAAGGCAATGGAAATTCAATTTGAACGCGATTTCGGCAGCGATTTAGATTCAAAATGGTTTGGAATCAAAAACTATGACTATAAACTTTATAAAGAGTTTAAAGACCTTGGGCGCCCCATCCCTACCCGCAAGCAGCTGGAGCGGGCAAATGAAGAGGCATTTGAAATTGCGTACAATAAGATTTTAAAACCCGTCGAATCTAAAAACGATGCCAAAGAACGAACCACCGCAGAAACGCCTGAGAGCCGTCAATCGGCAACGGCAAAGCCTGGGCCAGGGACCACAACCTCAACTCCCGCCCCTGAACCAGACCTGACATTGCATGAATTTATCGGCGAGACAATTGATTTTTCAGCTAAAATTAAAAAGGAAGAAGGCTCGGACTTGATGAAAAGACGCCTTGCGCATTTCATCTACAGATCCATTTTGGGTTTTCATGATGGTATTGATTATCAATTGAATGATGACCTTTCCGCCACCATTATAAAGACGGAAACACCGTTCGAAAAACCACCTTCACAGACCAGAAATCAGCCAAAGGTCAAGCCGGCTGTGTGATAATTCCTTGCATTTTGACAGAATCACGGTATAAAAGACCACACCTGAAGATCAGGTGAACATAACCTCGCCGCTTTGCATAGTGTCCAAGCGGCTTTAAACCAAGAGGAGCATTATATGCCTTTATACGAAACCGTGATGATTGCACGGCAGGACCTTTCGTCCAAACAAACAGAAGAACTCGCAAAATCTTTCGAAGATATTTTGAGCAACAACGGCGGTAAAGTTGTAAATACCGAACACTGGGGTCTGCGGACTTTGGCGTATCGCATCAACAAAAACCGTAAAGGCCACTACATCTGTTTCCACACGGATACAGCATCAGAAGGCCTGCTTGAGATGGAACGTAACATGCGTCTGCACGACGATGTTCTGCGTTACATGAGCGTCAAGATTGATGAAGTTCCAGAAGACGGCACCGTTATGGTGCGCAGCTCTGACGCCGCATAAACCGAAAAGATTTTTTAAGGAGACTAAACATGAGTGCAAAGAAACGCCCATTTTTCCGCCGCAAGAAAACATGCCCGTTTTCAGGTGAAAACGCCCCGGCGATCGATTACAAAGATGTAAAAATGCTGCAGCGCTATATTTCAGAGCGTGGCAAAATTGTTCCAAGCCGCATTACAGCCGTTTCACAGAAGAAACAGCGCCGCCTGTCACAGGCCATCAAACGCGCCCGCTATTTGGCCCTGCTGCCATATGCCGGCAACCACAAATAATTAAAGCCAAGAGAGGATAAACCCATGCAGGTTATTTTATTAGAACGTGTTGAGAAGCTGGGAAACCTTGGCGATATCGTAACGGTAAAGCCGGGTTACGCCCGTAACTATTTGTTGCCGCAAAGCAAAGCTATGCGTGCCAACAAAGACAATCTGGCGTATTTCGACGCCCAGAAGAAACAACTGGAAGCTGACAACGCAAAGCGTAAAACAGAAGCTGAGAAGAAACTGAAGAAGGTTGACGGTGTAACTGTTGCCCTGATCCGTCAGGCTTCAGAAGGCGGTCAGCTGTATGGATCTGTTGCAGCACGCGACATTGCCAACATTCTGAACGAAAAAGTTGGTGACAACGTTGTTCACAGAAAAGATGTAATTGTTGAAGAAAACTACAAGACACTGGGTCTGTATGACGTTCGTGTTATGCTTCACCCTGAGGTGATCGCAACAGTAACAATCAACATTGCACGTACACCCGAAGAAGCTGAAGTTCAGGAAAAACGTGGTGAAGCTCTGGTTACAGAGGAGCACGAACCCGACCTGGCGACACAAGCGATTGAAGAGCTGGCTGCCGATCAGGACGCTGAAACAGCTGAAGGCGATAACGAAGAAGAAAAGCCAGCGGCTTAATCCTTCGTTTGCAAAAAACGCATTAAAAAGGCCGGATATTTATCCGGCCTTTTTTTATATACTAAAAGTAATCTTTTTATTCTTTAGGACATAACCAGTGTCACTGTTTTTTTAATCCGGGAACGGTCAATCGGTGCCGCTTCTTTGAAAAACGCATCCAATTGATCCAGTTTATCTGTGCGTCCTTCGATATATTCCTTAAACTCGTCAAGGATTTCAGAAATACGCGCTTGTTGTTCAGTTGTCATTTCATCCCAGCGCTGATTGCATTTGATGATGTTTTCACACATCTCTTTATAATCATTAATGTGGTTGCGATCTTCCAATTCAATAAAGCCGCACATAAGCGGGTCCTGCAAGATATAGCCTGCATCTGTCGCGCACAGATCCAATAGATGTTGATGAAATTCATCAATCTTATCGGCAAAATCAGCATAAACGTCTTTCATCTGGCAGGCGGCATCATAAAACCGTACCTTTAGCTGCGGGATGTCAGTCGTATCTCGATCATTCAGGTATGACATATTGTTTTGTCTCTCTATCGCTTGGCAGACAGAATCGGGCGACCGTTACGCCCCTTATTATTTGGGTAATGGCCTGCCGGTGTTTCAACAATTTCATAGGTCTTAACTGCAGGATCTGCGATTTCGAAAGTCGGACGCTTGTCCAGACGCGCGCGGTGGCCGGCAGATTCAGGTGCTTTTTCAATCACCTGCTCGACACGGTGAACGGCACATTCCAGTCGCTGGGTACGTCCCTCAATAATCTTTAGACTTTGCTTGGCAAGATTGTAAGCACCCTTGATGCTAAATGGGGTGGCGTCATCCCACTCCTGAAGTAGTTCACGTAAATTGGCAACGTTCTCTTCGTAAAATTCTTGGGCGGATCCATTTGCGCCCTCTTCTGCAACCTGATTAAACAGGCATCCATTCAAATACTTTTTATCCCGCGTGTTGTAAGCCTCGATAATTTTGCTGCCTAATTCCTGGCGAAGCTCTGAATAGGCTTCGAACTTTTCATGATAGACATTGATCAGCGCAACTATTTCTGACTTCATCCGGTCTTTGTTTGCCTGTTCATTTTGATGATTGGACATAGAAAATCTCGTTTTATAATTATATTACATTAACGGCTTATTTATTATGGTAATAGTACCCGATGGTCGGCTGAAATGCAAGAAGTAATTGCCATTTGCCCTGTTTTCATATAGGTTTTGCAACATGTCAAATGCGCCCGTATCACAAACACCCGTTGCCAACGATTCCGCATCCCAGCGGACGATGCCCCACAATACAGAGGCCGAACAGCTTTTGTTGGGTGCTTTATTGGTCAATAACAACAACCTTGAAAAAGTATCTGAATTTTTAAAGGCACAGCACTTTTACACAGACGTTCATGCCCGCATTTTTGAAGCGATTTCCAAGCTGGTTGATCGCGGCCAAGACGCAAGCCCAATAACGTTAAAACAGTATTTTGCCGATGACGAGGCCCTGAAAGATCTGGGCGGCGGACAATATCTGGATGATCTTGCTGACAATATTATTTCGGTTGTAGATGTGTACGAATTTGGCCGACAGGTCTATGAACTGCACCTGCGCCGTGCCCTGATCGTATTGGGCGAGGATGTTGTGAACAATGCCTATAAGCCGGATTTGGATCTGGGCCCGACTGAACAAATCGGACAGGCCGAACAGCAGCTGTTTGAGCTTGCCACTCAGGGCGATTTCAAAGGTGGATTTATTCCGCTTTTGGATTCGGTCACAGCCGCGATTAAAACTGCCGAACAGGCTTATCAGCACGACGGCGGGATCACCGGTGTGACAACGGGCTTGGTCGATCTTGATAAAAAGCTTGGTGGACTTCAGGGTTCTGATCTTTTAATTCTGGCCGGACGTCCTTCTATGGGTAAATCAGCGCTCGCCACCAACATTGCTTACAATGCGGCCAAACGCTATGCGCTTACCAATGGTGAAGAAGGCGCATCCGTCGGCATTTTCCAGTTGGAGATGTCGGCCGAACAGTTGGCCAATCGTATTTTGGCGGATGAAACGGGTATTCCATCTGACCAAATCCGCCGTGGTGAGATCAAAGACACCGATTTCCAAAAGTTTGTCGAGGCCTCGAATTTAATGAGCAAGGTACCCCTATTCATTGATGATACGCCCGGCTTAACCGTTAACTCTATCCGCACACGTGCGCGCCGCCTGCGACGCACCCACGGGTTGGGCCTGATCGTAATCGATTATCTT
>CAXGXG010000162.1:0-4430 GCA_964013525.1 uncultured Alphaproteobacteria bacterium
AGCGGTACATTCCAAATCCATAACTTGTGTCGTCTAGTGTGTCATCAGGATAGCTTTCCGCAAGGACGCAGCCATGCCATTGGTTGGTGACGCCCGTATCGTATTCAATGTCGTTCGTGTCGCTATAGTACATATCGTTTTCTGGTCTATCGACAAAGCCGGAGGCGTAATACGAACCGTCAGACAATGTTCCCAGGCCATAAGGCCCGACGTTTACAGATGCGCTGTAAGGTACGATACCAATCTTAATTAGAGATGGATCAGAAATTTCCTCGAACATTTTCCCAATAAAAAGATTAGAGGCATCCTTCAGCGCTTCAAGATTGCTGCCTGCCATAGAGCCAGTGACATCAAGAACCATAGCCACTTCTACGCCGGAAAGTTGACGGATAACAGTCGAGCTGGCCGATATATTTAAAAAGTCCTTTCCGAAAAGACGCATTAAATTGGTATCTGTTTTAGCCGTTGCCGTGACTGTTACAGTTTTCTCGCCGAAAATTACATCAGATTCCAGAAGGTCGCCGAAACCATCTTCTCTAAAATTTGCTTTGAGGAAGTTTGAAGCGATTGTACGCAATTCTTCTTCGGATCCTGTTGAGGCTGCGGCCGCAATTGCTGCTTTGTCCAATGCCTGCCCTAATTTGTTTCGCACATTGTATGCCTCTGCCAGATCTAAGGCCAGTCCGCCTGCAGCCACCAGTGCCGGCATGACCAACGCAAAGATAACGGCATTAACACCGTCATTTTGCGACAGGTAGTTTAATAACAGTGTTTTTATTGCGTTTGTCTTATTCATATCCCACATACGCACTGTCACGCCCTCTTGCAAAAGCCGTTTCTGTAATGATTCTTTGTCCTGTCACAAATGATGAGAAACGTGGAGTGTATCTGTACTCAACGGTGACAATAATCACACCATCATTTTCTTGGCCCAGCCCTTCGGCGCGACTGGCAATATTTTCACTTGCAGTCATGTTAGAGGTTACGCGCCAATCCACTTCTGGTGCAGACTCCTCGTCATAAAGTATGCCAACGATGTCTATTCCGAACTGTCCGTTTGCGTTATAGGGTTCAAGTGCCGCCCGGGCCGCCGCCTGTGCTTCGGATATATCGCTGCTGGAAAGCTGGTTTTCACGCGTTAGGAGGTCCGAAGCCATTTGTGAAGCCGTAATGACCTTTGTGTTAATAAGGGTCGCTTGCCCAATATCTATGATCCCTAACATTAAAATGATGAGCACGGGAAAAATAAAGGCGGACTCCATAGCGGCAACGCCGTTGGTCAGATATATATAGTTTTTAATAATCATATGGCTCAGTCCTCAAGACGACGGTCGATACATGCACGGATGAATTTGTATTTTCACCGTCTTCCAACAGGGCTCCCAAAAATGGGAAAAGGAAATCATGCCTGTACCCCAGCCTGATTAAAACAACATCATCCGATTGTCCTGCATTAAAGCCGGCCGGAATTAAATTCCCATCCTCATCAAAATCCGGCGGCGCGGTAAGGGCGCTAGAAAAACCGCCAGACACAACAATTGTTTCATATGTAATGTCATCACAGCTTAACAAGACGCCGACCTCATCACACAATGCGTCCCTGAACACCGTTTCAGGATCTCCCGATTGCTGTGCTTGCCCAGTTCGTATAACGCGTGATGCGCCCAATGCCGCACCTTCAAGCCCAATTCCTGACGCGTAATACATTGAGATTTCAATAATACCCATGACAAGAATAAAAAACGGTAGCATCAACAGCCCAAACTCAATGGCTGTGGCACCATCTGTCTTGTTTTTATAATTTTTAATCAAGACTCCAGTTCCTCCATACCCTTTATTGTAAACGTTCAGGTTGAAAATAACATGAATTATAGCGGGCATTTTATATGGGTTTTACTCAAATGGAGGAGGACTTTGCATTTGTATAAGATGTCATTCCCAGCAGGTTTCAAACCTGTTGCTTCGCACGCCCAAAAGACAAGTACGCTTAAGAAGCGTTTATATTTCTAGTTCGCGTCTAAATTGGCGCACGCTACGCTTAGGCGTTTTTTTTAAAAAGCCCTCATCGCGAAAACTTTTGATGGGTTTCAAGGATTGGGCTACTCGCCGCCAGTCAATGGAATACGCGATGTTGCTGTCAGGTCAAAAGATCCCCAGCCGTCGGGTAGAAAGCTTGATAAGGGGCTGAAGTCATAAACAGCAACAACCTCCTTAAATGTAATGCCATCGTTAGAAGGATTGGTAATGGTGACGTTAATGTCATCCAGGTCAATATTGACGGTCTCCAAATCATCATCAATACGATCCTCCAATGTTGCATTGGTAACATCGGTATCGGTTAGGGCGTAACGTGTTGCATTTTCGGCTGCGAATTGCAATCGGTTCAAGATCCAAAACGCACGGCCGGCTTCAAATATGCCGACCAGAAACATGATAAACAGGATTGAAACGATTCCGAATTCAACCGCTGTCGAACCATCGCGTTTGCTGAGGTATTTTTTTATCACGCGTATCATTATTGCACCTGCACCCGTGCATGACCCGTCAGCTCAAGATTATCAGGTATGCCGGGAAAATCAAAAAACGGCTCATAAGTTTGTGTCAAAAGAACGGATCTATAGCGGCGTTTGTAGCCGTCATCGCAAGATCCATTGCTTCCACAGGATACGGTTGTACCGCCCGCACATTCACAAACCTCATTACTGGTGAATGTGATGCCATTGTTATCCGCAACAATATTATTAACGATTGCAGTTGAGATGTCGTTTGCATCACCACCGCGCATAAGGTATTCGGCAGAGGCGCGGGCTGCGTTTTCAAGCTTCATTTGCTGATTGATATAAATGCCAAAGTCATAAATGCCGACGAGCAAAAGTGCAAGCATGGGAACCACAAGCGCAAATTCTGTTGCGGCGACGCCATCTTCTTGGTGTCGCCACCTATGCATGAATGTAAGATATGTTTTTATCATGGATTAATAATATAACCGTACGTTCGGCGTGCCAATGTTTTTAGCGGCACTGTCATCGCAATTGTTACCAATTGCTGGGGAGCCGGAAAGTGTAATGGTATCGGCAATAAGGCGCGTACAGGGTGCTGTATTTTCACTCATGGCTGATGAGCTGCCCCCCATGCGAAGCTCGCGCGATGGGGTGTAGACGGTACCATCCAGAATAATCTGGTTCGAACCTGTAATTTTGTTTTCGCCCGATGATCCGTTGGCCGCGGGTGCGTTTCTATCCTGATAAAAGACAACGCCCTCCATTTCCTCGCCTTCTTCGGGGGCGGAAAAGTTAATCTCATTACTGCCGGTGATATCAATATTGCCGTAATCACCTTCACCACTGTTGGTCAGGATAAATGATACCCCATCGCCTGTGATCTGGCCGCTACCTGACAAGTCAAAATCGCCACCATCAAGGATGTAAACGCCAGGTTCAAAATTCACAGCGCCGCTGCCGCTAATTTCTATGCCTCCGCAATAGGTTCCGGGACTCAAGGTTGTAGAGCCACTGCCAGTGATTTTGGTATTGTTCTTCATATCGTTTTTAGAACAACTGCCGGCAATCGGGATATCAAGATCCTCATAAGGGTCTTTGATCTTTCCTGCATGGGTCTGAATATCGCTGACATTCAATTCGACCGAACCGGTTTCACGGTAGCCACCACGCATACGCAGGCTTGCAACATTGACCTCTACACTGCCTGTAAATTCCATCGCATCATCACTGTCCGAATTTGTGGCCATTCCGCACTGGGTTGCGTTTATAGTCACGCTACCTGACGCTGAAAGGGCGCCATCGTCCTCCTCATTCAGGCTCAGCATACAGTAATTGCCACTGCTGCTTCCGACAAGTGCGGCCGCTGAAACTTGGGCCGAATGACTGCTGATAAAGCGCCGGCTGAACCAGGCATCATCCTCAAAACTAATGGTGACCGAAATGATAGGATTGTCCCCGGTTTCGTCTGTTGTCAGAGTTAAAACATCGCCATCTGTAACATCAAAACCGTTTTGTGTGGCTTCCTTGGTGGCGGCAAAATCCATATTTTCACTAAAGCCATTGGCATATTCATAGGCGGCGGCCATAGCGGCCGCATCGGCCGCTGATTGTAAGTCACGTTGATGCATGAGCCAATATCCCGTATCAACCCCAAGGGCCGTCATGCCTAATATGACAGGCAGCATTAATGCAACGATCGGAAGAACGGCACCGTCGTCCTGGCTTTTGTATTTGAAAATGTATTTATCAATCATCAACATAAAAATCTCTAGCCTTCCTATTATACAGAAGTCCATTGAAAAATCAGTGAAGAATAAAACGTATTTTATATAGATTTTAGAGGGTTGGCTGTTATGTATGTGGCAGATGGCGTTCCCGACAGGATTCGAACCTGTGACCTCGTGCTCCGGAGGCACGCGCTCTATCCAG
>CAXGXG010000163.1:0-4430 GCA_964013525.1 uncultured Alphaproteobacteria bacterium
TATGGCGGTGGACTTGCCGACAAACCGGAGATCATTGGTCTGAACAAAGCTGACGCGCTGGGTGACGAACTGGCCGAAGACCAACGCCAAATATTGGAAGAGGCAATTGGCCGCCCGGTGTTTTTGGTATCCGGTGTCTCTGGTGAAGGTGTACAGCCGATCTTACGCCAATTGATCAAACATGTTGAAGACAACCGGGAACTGGAGCGCAAGCAAAGAGACATCGAGGAGTTTGTCGATGCCGACGAAGCCGAGTTTGACCCGTTGGAAAAATAATTATTTTGCAATACATTGCCTGTGTTATAAAATAACCTGAGTTATGAGCAAGCCTATTTACAGACATATCACAGTCCCTATCGAAATGGACGAAGCCTATGAGACGCGGACCATTCGCCGTCAAACCGGCACGCGCACCGTTCAAAAGACCAAAGGTCTTTTAAATCCCGAGCGCGTCACAAAAGAAGAGCCTGTCTATGAATTTGTTGAAGAGCAAATCCCCACAGGCCGGTTGTCTGACACCTTTCCAAATACACATAAAGCCGGCAAAGCAGTTGAAGATGCCTGCAACGGCCTGGCCGAAGATGGCTATGATGTCATTTCCATTACACCCATCCTGCGCGGCATTCACGCCCATGAATACAATGCTGGCGCCATGAAAAAGGGAACAGGAATGTCCGGTTTTGGATATGGTTATGGCTATAGCCTGACAGACAGTTTGTTAATCATCGGGAAGTTAAAAGAAGATGTTTGAAAAGCTGAAGAAAAATGCGATGGAAACATCTGACGATATGCCGCATTATACATGCCTTGTTTGCCGGCAAGATAGCCTCGCCTATCAGATTTCTGTCTTTCAAGAGATTGAATTCCTATCCTGCCAGACATGTGGATCCGTTACCACGCGCCCAATTCCTGATCAGGAGTTCATTGACGAGGCGCTGAACGCCAGCCGCACATCTCAATTGCCCCCCTTCCCCAGCACGATAGAGCGCAAACATTTTCTGCGTCACATTCAGGAGCTGCGTTCTGTCAGCAAGACAGACAGATGCCTTGATTTAAAACCGCACAATGGTGTACGTACTGAAATGGCACGTATTAAGGCCTTTCCAAAAATCGTCGGCTTGGAAAGCAACCCGTTCTCTGCCGAGATTGCGCAAAAACGGTTTCACAAGGCCAATATCATCAATCAAAACATTTCAGAGTTTGACGCAGGTACAGAAAAGTTCGATGCCGCCATTTGCTATCATACCCTAGAGAATACCAATGATCCGGACGGATATCTTGAAGATTTAAAGAAACACCTAAATCCTAAAGCTTTTGTTTATTTCAGCCTTTGTGACGGAAACCACTTTATGGTGCCGCACACATTCATGAAATGGAAAGAGGTGTTTTACCCGAACCGCGTTCATTACTTTTCGCGCGAGGGCCTGGAAGCGATATTAAAGCGCAATGGATTTAAAATTGTAAAGCGCTACAAGCGTTTCTTGCCATATCAGCACGTTATTGCCCGTGTGGTTAAATAACACACAACCTCCCTATGCCTGATTTTGCCATTGAAAACACTTGCCCGCCCCTCGTCTGCGGTATCGACGAGGTTGGACGCGGCCCATTGGCAGGTCCGGTCATCGCTGCCGCAGTCATCATTCATCCCCATGCCTACAATGATCAATCCCTGCAAGCCATCAATGACAGCAAGAAGATCAGCGCAAAAAAGCGGGCTTTAATCTGCCAAACCCTTCCTGATGTTTCCATTTCTGCCATCGGTATGGCCAGCGTTGAAGAAATTGATCGGATCAATATTTATCAGGCCACTTTCGTTGCTATGCAGCGTGCCTTTCAAAATCTACAGGCCCTAACACGCGATCCGATCCGTTTTGCTTTGATTGATGGGAACAAAACACCTGACCTACCTTGTCCATCACGTGCCGTGGTTAAAGGTGATGGCAAAAGCCTCTCTATCGCGGCGGCTTCCATCGTTGCCAAGGAGCACCGCGACCGGTTGATGTCTGACCTCGCGCAACAGCACCCTGAATATGGGTGGGAGCGTAATGCCGGATACGGAACAAAACAGCATTTAAGCATGCTGAAAACACACGGCGCAACGCAGCACCACAGAAAAACTTTTAAGCCTGTACATGAGGCTATCACTGCAAGTTACTGACTCTTAACGTTTTTTAAATTTTATGAAAGCTTGACACCGATTCGAAAATGACTCATTATAGAGACAGTGAGCAATTCGATGACGGAGTTCAGTGATGGGAACAAAAGTACTAGATAAAACAAAATCAAACGCAAAGTTTGATGACCTTCCAAAGGATGTCATTTTAAAAGGTGATTGTGTAAATATGATGCAGGGCCTTCCGGCACGTTCCGTTGATTTGATTTTCGCAGATCCACCATACAACCTGCAACTCGGTGGTGACTTGCATCGTCCCAATAACAGCAAAGTTGATGCCGTTGACGATGAATGGGACAAGTTTGACAGCCTGGCGGCATATGACAGCTTTACGCGCGATTGGTTGAATGCCGCCCGCCGTGTATTAAAAGATGACGGTGCAATGTGGGTTATCGGTAGCTATCACAATATCTTTCGCTTGGGTGCTATCCTTCAGGATATGGGCTTTTGGATCCTGAATGACGTTGTTTGGCGCAAAACAAACCCGATGCCGAATTTCCGTGGCCGTCGCTTTTGCAACGCCCACGAAACCATGATCTGGGCATCCAAATCAAAAGATTCCAAATATTGCTTTAATTATGAAGCTATGAAGGCCCTGAATGATGATCTGCAAATGCGTAGTGATTGGACGCTTCCTATCTGCAGTGGCGGTGAACGCCTCAAAGGAGATGACGGGAAAAAAGCACATCCAACGCAAAAGCCTGAGTCCCTTCTTCACCGTGTGATCATGTCCTCGACGGAGATGGGCGATCTGGTTCTGGATCCTTTCTTCGGCAGTGGAACAACAGGTGCCGTTGCAAAGAAACTCGGCCGTCACTTCATCGGCATTGAACGTGAACAAGACTATATCGATGCTGCGAAACAACGCCTTGATGATATTAAATTCAACGATGATTCAACGATTGTTAAGCCGGTAAATAAACGGTCCCAACCACGCGTTCCTTTTGGACAATTGATTGAACGCGGCATGTTAAAGCCGGGAACAGTCCTATTTGATCATAATCGCCGTTATACAGCCCGCGTGCGTGCTGACGGACACTTGATTGCCCGCAACCCTGATGGGGAACAGCGCGGATCGATCCATCAGGTCGGCGCAGCCCTGCAAGGCGCACCATCATGCAATGGCTGGACCTTTTGGCATTACGAGGAAGACGGACGCGCGGTATCCATTAACGCCCTGCGTCAGGAAGTCCGCGCCGAAATGGCCAATTAAAAGCCACTTGTAAAGTTTATAGAATGCACAGGCTGTGTCAGAGCTTCATCCAAAAAGAAGTCAATAGCCTCAACCTGTCCTTTATAAACCGCCTCGAGGTTTCTCGAATCTTTTAGCTCTTCAAAATCCAGAATATGCAATCGATAACGTGCGTATAGCCGTTTGTATCCATTGCCAACATTCTTCATAAAAGGAGTGATCTGTTTTGCCTTGTCCGCCGGAATTTCAACCTGGGTCAAATTCAGAGGCTCAAACAATGACATCAAATGATAGGCCGGCAAAACATCAAGCTGACCTGAACGCCCGCAAAAGTTAAAATACCCCGGTGACGAGAACAGGTACAGCTGCCCCACATTGTTCAGCTGACTTTCAGCCTCGATGGGGAAAAATTCTTTTTCAAAATTATAACGCTCTAAAGTCAGGTTGCCGACCAGCTCATATTTATGCTGCGTATTGCCGCCATAAGCCTTTAAATTACCCTTAATCGCCTCACGGATCTGATTCCATCTGAAATCATCGTCATAATGTGCCTTATACAGGTCGCAATAGGCCATTTGCGCATATTCATCCAGCATCGCCTCGCTAGGGTTTCCGCCTTGATAGAGATTAAAAAAACTTTGCGTCAGGGTTCGAAACTCTGTATCAGAATACCCGCGTCCAATTGATGTTGCGGCATGTGCCGGGACGGCTGATGCAAACGACCAAATGACAAGCATCGAAAATACAAATACAGCAGCTAAAGTTGTTTTTTTACCTAGAGATTTCATTTGCTTAGGACGCGCTCCTTGACCTTGTTCATAAGTGACGGCAAACCGATATCCGCCAATTTATCCACCTGACACCATTGGTACGTATCATCAGGCAGTTTTCCCGCAAACCGCATTTTATAGAGTTTTAAGTGTAGCTCAAGATGCGTAAAGATATGAATAATAGGTTGATTATAAACTTTTAAAACTTCCCCCTCAACAGGAGGGTTGGATAACGGATATTCTTTTAACCCCCAATCAGAATTCGGAAATTCCATCATACCTCCAAGGATTCCTG
>CAXGXG010000164.1:0-4420 GCA_964013525.1 uncultured Alphaproteobacteria bacterium
CACCTGGCCTGACGATGTAAAAACAATCGCCTCGGACAGGTTTCTAAGTTGGGATTGCGTCTGAACAAACCGTTCCATTGCTGAGGGGTTATCGTACAGTTCAAAAGCTGCGCGGTTTAAATCGTTTGCCATCGCCAACACATCTGCGCGCATTGTTTGCTGATGTTCTGTCAGATAGGCTTCAGCCACAACAAGGGATTCATTGACCGCGGTAGATACGCGCTCGCTAAACCAGCCCTGCACCCCAAAATAGAAGAAGAGCGCGGAAAAAATCATCATCAGGATGGCGGGTGCTGCTGTTAACAAACCAAATATGAAAACGAGCCGAACATGAAGCTGTGATCCGGCAACACCGCGTTTGCGCTGTGCCCATAACCTTGTAATTTGGCGGGCAACCAATACGGCAAATATCAGTGAGAGAGCCAAATCAATATTTAAAAGCCAAAAGACACGGTCTGTTTGTTCAGGTGTTTGGGTGATGGCTGTATAGGTTGCCATACCCGATACACATAGAGCCGCAACCACCCCCAAAATAATAAGCTTGGAGGGGCGTGTCGTCATTAATTTGCGCATCAGCCGTTGGGGCCAGCTGTCCGCTGATCGCGCCACCAAAAGGCGTTCTTTTGCCGTTTTACCCACGTGTTTTCCTTGCTAAAAAAGGCATTATAAGAGACAATCGCCGCATGAAAAAGATTTTTATCGAAATAAAACGATATCTATGGCCGCGACTGACCGTTATGCCGCAGGGATGTAGCCTAAAAGACCCCGATATTCTGCTTGCGACTTGGTTTGGTTCCGGCCTTTTACGACCTGCGCCCGGGACATGGGGGTCGCTTGCGGCTGTTCCTTTTGGTATGGCGATCCACTGGGCTTTCGGCCTGATCGGTCTATTGATTGCCATTGCGGTTATGTTTCCGATCGGCGTTTGGGCCGCTCAGCGATTTGACGAGAAAAGTGGCGCACATGACAGCGGAACCATCGTTATTGATGAAGTGGTGGGCATCTGGATCGCTGCAATTCCGGCGGCCAGTAACATCTGGATATGGTTGATAGCCTTTATCCTGTTCCGCATTTTTGACATTCTCAAGCCATGGCCTGTCTGGTGGGCGGATGAAGATTTAAACGGCGGCCTTGGCGTCATGTGTGATGATGTTGTTGCAGGCGTCTATGCCCTGTTCGGCACAACAATGATAACCTTACCTTATATGGGAGTATTATATGTTTAATAAACAGATCCAGGACGGTGCTGCAGATGTCGTCAAAGGCTATACAGCGGCAAAGAAAACCATTACCACTGCAGAATCCTGTACAGGCGGATTGCTGGCAGGTGCGATTACATCTGTTGCCGGATCATCATCTGTTCTACAGGCCGGGATTGTCACGTATTCTAACGAAGCAAAAACGGACCTGTTGGGTGTGGATCCATTGGTAATAAAAGAACATGGCGCTGTCAGCGAAGATACCGCCGCCTATATGGCCGTTGGCGCACTGGAATTCACAGACGCCGATGTCAGCTTGGCGATTACAGGCATTGCGGGCCCTGATGGCGGAACCAAAGATAAGCCTGTCGGCACTGTGTGGTTTGCTGTCGGTACTGTAAATGGCGATGATATCGACATTCACACAGGCAAGTATTTGTTTGAAGGCAATCGCGACGATATCCGCGCCGCAGCTGTTGAAACCGCGCTTATTATGCTGAAAGACATTCTGAAAGCTGACTAGCCTTTGTATTTTTCACGCGTCAGGCCGATACGCAGGGCGCGGCTGGATGCCAGAATGATGGATATAATCAATCCGTCTAACCCCAAAAAACAGTATCTACGCAGCAGGTAATGTTTTAGAAAAAACAATGGTGGGTCATACAGACAACGTATAAAGCCCGGCTTGCGCCCCTTTTCATACCAATCCTGCGCCTGAAGTTCGCAATAGCTTTGCGTTTTTGACCAGACCTGCGCATAAGATGTATAGGATATGTGCGCAACAACACCCTCAATTCTGCCAAAGCGGTCAGGCCCATCATTATTCACAACCTTGTCGTGGACGGCACTGGCTTTAAAACCTGCACGTTTACGGTCGTACAGGCGGGGCGTCATATTGACCGGGCACAGCGGCTTAGGCTTCACGCTTTGCGCCAACAGCCCAATTTGGTGAAAGAAAAGATGATAAGCACCAAGACGTTTTTCTTCAGGGACATCAAACAGGCGGCGGATGTTTTCTTTTGCATCATTCAAAAGAATTTCATCCGCATCCAAATTCAGGATCCAATCATGCTTGCACTGCGTTTGCCCATAAACCTTTTGCGGGCCATAACCCTCCCAATCTTTGTGAAAGATGCGGTCGGTATATTGTGATGCAATATCGAGCGTGCGGTCAGTAGAGCCGCTGTCCACAATAACGATATCGTCGCTCAGGTCTTTAACGGCTTCTAAAACACGCCCAATACGCTCTTCCTCGTTAAAACAGATAATAAAGACGGAAAGCGGCAGCTTTTTCAAACGGCTCATCGTTTTACGCGCCCTCTTCTTTCGTATAGGTTTCTGCGGCACGTTTCTCAAAGGCTGTGGTCATTTTGCTGAGCGCCGCATCAAAAAACTGTGCTGCCAAGGCTTGGAACATTGAAGATTGAAATTCAAAATCGACATGAAAGGTCACTTCACAACGACCGTCCGGTAAATCAACAAAGCGCCAGTCGTTAGTCAGATGTTTTAACGGCCCTTTGATGTAGTCAACATGGATGGAATGCGGACGGTTAAATGTTACGCGTGATGTAAATTTTTCGGAATAGATTTTATAGCCAACCGCCAAATCCGCCTTAATCATGTGATCTGTCCGGTCTTTGACCCGCAGACCGATAACCCAGGGCAGAAACTCCGGATATTTTTCGATATCGATGACCAAATCAAAAAGCTGTGCGGCAGAATAGGGTAAAATCCGCGTTTCATGGTGCTGAAGCATGCTGCCCTCTTAATCCTGACCCCTTAATTTAGGAACCCATTTTGTTGAGCTTGGCCTCTCGCGCAGCGCGAAGTTTTTCAAAATCTTCATCCGCATGATAGGACGAACGCGTTAAGGGTGAGCTGGAGACCATAAGAAAGCCTTTGGAACGGGCAATTTTCTCATAAGTTTTGAATTCTTCGGGTGTTACGAATTTTTCCAGCTTCGCATGCTTTTTAGTCGGCTGTAAATATTGGCCGATCGTCAGAAAATCTACATCCGCCGCGCGTAGGTCATCCATGACCTGCATAACCTCCTCACGTGTCTCACCCAAACCGACCATAATACCGGACTTAGTAAAAATGGATGGGTCCAGACGTTTAACCTCGTTTAACAGCATTAAGGATGTGAAATAGCTGGACCCCGGACGGATCGTCGGATAAAAACGCGGAACGGTTTCCAGATTGTGGTTAAACACATCCGGGCGCGCCTTGGCAATCGGCGGTAAAGCTTCGCGTTTCCCTTTAAAATCGGGGGTCAGAATTTCAATTGTTGTATCCGGTGTTAAACGGCGAATTTCATTGATCGTCTTTACAAAATGCTCAGAACCACCATCTTCCAGATCATCGCGGTCAACAGATGTAACGACTACATGTTTAAGGCCCAATTTCTGAACGGCGACCGCCACACGGGTCGGCTCCATCGGGTCCAGACTGTCCGGTTTCCCTGTTGTGATATTACAGAATGCGCAGGCCCGCGTGCAGGTTTCCCCCATAATCATGAAGGTTGCATGCTGTTTGGTCCAGCATTCGCCGATGTTGGGGCATGCCGCCTCTTCACACACTGTGGTCAGATGCATGTTGCGCATCATTTTACGCGTTTCGTGATACGTCTTGGAATTTGGTGCCTTTACCCGAATCCAATCCGGTTTGCGCGGAATAGGATTATCAGGACGGTGTGCCTTTTCGGGGTGGCGGACCTTTTCCTTAACTGCGCCTGCAGGCGCGTCTGTATTTGAGTCGATGTTCTTCATAACTGCACCATAGCAAAAATAAGGCCGCGGCCCAAAAGAAAAACAACAAATCCTATCGGTTCAACTGCATTTGTAATATAACTTTGGCCATGGGATTTATTCTGCAAGATTATAGCCTGAGCACATGTGCGATCCTGTTTATTGTCACAGCATTTGCGAAAAGCTATGGGTCAATATACGGCGGTGGCAGCTTTGTCGTTCAGCCACTGCTGATGGCTTTTGGTATCCCGCCCCAGGTGGCGGTTGCAAATGACATGTTTGGATCGATTGGTGCACAAATCTCTGTCGGCCTCGTGTTTCGCAAAGCCCGCGCGCTAAGGATGGACGTTGTTAAAAGGTGGTTATTATTTACAACCTTAGGCACATTTGCGGGCGTATTCCTTCTGAGCATCATTCCAACCCTGATACTAAAAGCCCTCCTTTTAATAATATGCGCCATAGGCATTATTTATA
>CAXGXG010000165.1:0-4420 GCA_964013525.1 uncultured Alphaproteobacteria bacterium
AAATAATACGCAAACATCATACGCCAAGGGAATCTATGCAGAAACCCTCGCGTCACTTTTATTGCGTGTAAAGGGCTATCGCATTTTGGAACAGAGGTACCGGACACCTTGCGGTGAAATCGATATGATTGCCAAGCGTGGAAAGTGGCTCTGCTTTATAGAGGTAAAGGCCCGGCCAAACAATGATGCCGGCCTTTACGCTGTTCAGCCAAAGGCGCAACAGCGAATCATGCGCAGTGCAGAGATTTATATTGCGCAAAATCCCGGTTTTGATGCTTGCAACATGCGCTTTGACGTAATTACATGCGTGCCTGGACAGCTTCCGCAGCATCACGAAAACATGTGGCAAAATGACCAGAACGAATTATAATCGATAAAATGAAAAAGATGATCAGCAAAATAAAATTACTTACAGCCGCAACTCTTATTACCACAGGTCTGGCCGCGGGGTGTTCACCCATTGGCTTGGCGCTCAGCACGGGGGCGGGTCTGGGCGTGGCCGCCGCACAGGAAGGCGGGATCGAAGCCGCCGCGACCGATGCTGCGATCCGCCTTCAGGTTTTTGATCTGTGGTTTAAAAACGATGTTGATATGTACCGCCGTTTAAATATGGCTGTGAAGGAAGGGCGTGTGCTGGTAACGGGCACAGTTCCGGATCCGGACACACGCGTGGAAGCGATCCGTTTGGTTTGGCAGGCAGATGGCGTGCGTCAGGTTATCAACGAAATTCGCATTGAAGATGACAAGAGCTTTACCAATTATGTTCAGGATACTTGGATAACCGGCCAGCTGCGCACAAAATTGACCTTCGACCGTGATGTGCAATCCATCAATTACAATATCGAAACAGTTAAAGGCACGGTTTACCTGATGGGGATTGCGCAGGATGATGCTGAGCGCCAACGGGTTATCGACCATGCGCGCAACCTGGCCTATGTTGACAATGTCGTCAGCTATATCCGACTGCGCGGTGAGGTGCCAACAGGGCTGCAAGAACCGACAGGTTTGGAAAAACGCTAATCATGCAAATTAATACCGCCGCACAAGCCTTGGAATTTCTAAAGTCTGCGGGACGGGCTGAAGAAGCCGAGCTGAATTTATTTTTATGCGCGCTCGCCTTTGACAAAGTCCGCAATCCCGATTTGGATACGCAAAAATATGTTGCCGCAGTTGAAGGGGTGGTCGGCGCCCTCAAGTCAAAGGCCAAAGCACAAGGTGAACCCGCGGATGCCCAAGTCCAGCAAGCCCTTTTGTCATCAACCCTTCATGATGATTTTGGCTTTTCCGGAAACGAGGCGGCTTACGAAGATGTTTCCAATGCTGAAATTCATAAAGTCATCGACACACGTTTGGGGCTGCCGGTTTCGTTGGGGATACTTTATATACATGTTGCGCGGGAATTGGATTGGGATGCCTACGGTTTGAACTTTCCGGGGCATTTCTTAATGGCGCTGGAATGGGGCGGGCAAAAAATCTTCATGGACCCCTTTCGCGGGGGGCGTAACGTAGATGCCTCAGATATGCGGCAAATTTTAAAAGTTCTGGCAGGGCAACAGGCGGAATTGTCACACGATTATTATCAACGGCTTGCCGATCAAGATATCCTGATCCGATTGCAAAATAATTTGAAAACCGGGTTGATCGATATGCAGGATTATAAAGGGGCCTTGATGGTCACAGACAGTATGCGGGTGTTTGCGCCGGATGAATACCGCCTGTTGTTTGACAGTGCAATCCTTAAGGTCAAGACTGAGCAGTTTCAGTCTGCGCGTGATGATATTAAGGGCTATATCAAAAGCGCGCCAACACCCAAAGAGCGCATGGGCGGGGAGCAACTTCTCTATGAAATTGAGCGGGCCTTGAATTAACAAACAACGTTAGGATGTTAACTATGTCGGGACAGTGGGAATTCTGGATTGACCGTGGAGGTACATTTACAGACATTGTGGCCAAGGCACCGGATGGACGGATCCTGACGGATAAACTTCTATCGGAAAACCCTGAGCAATATGACGACGCGGCGGTGGCGGGTATTCGTCGCTTTTTGGGCCTAGGCGCTGATCAGGATGTGGGTACACAGCAAATTCACGCCGTTAAAATGGGCACAACTGTCGGAACAAATGCACTGCTGGAACGTAAAGGTGATCCCACAGTTCTGGTCATTACTAAAGGTTTGGGTGACCAATTGCGTATTGGCTATCAGAACCGCCCACGATTGTTTGATAAAAACATCGAATTGCCCGAAATGTTATATAGCCATGTTGTCGAAGCGGACGAACGCCTGTCTGCAAAGGGTGAGGTTGTCACCCCGCTGGATGAAGAAAAATTGCGTCGGGATTTGCAGGCTGTTTACGATCAGGGTGTACGGGGTTGTGCGATCGCATTTATGCATGCCTATGGGGCAGGTGAACATGAAGCCCGCGCAGCGGACATCGCGCGCGATATCGGTTTTACCCAAATTTCTGTCAGCCATGAGGTCAGCCCGCTAATGAAATTGGTGGGGCGTGGTGATACCACGGTTGTTGATGCCTACCTTTCACCTATTTTGCGCAAATATGTTGATCAGGTCACATCTGCAATCGGCGATGTACAATTGTCATTTATGCAATCAAATGGGGGGTTAATACCCGCAAATGATTTTCAGGGGCGTGATTGTATTTTGTCCGGACCTGCAGGCGGCATTGTGGGTGCGGCGCAAACGGCAAAGCTCGCAGGTTTTGATCATATGATCGGCTTTGACATGGGCGGGACATCGACCGATGTTACCCATTATGCGGGTTCATATGAACGCAGTTTTGAAACCGTTGTTGCGGGCGTGCGCTTGCGCGCGCCGATGATGAATATTCACACGGTGGCGGCCGGTGGCGGATCGATCTGCAGTTTTGTGGGTGGGCGGATGCGTGTGGGACCGGAATCGGCGGGTGCCAATCCGGGGCCCGCGGCCTATCGTCGAGGCGGACCGTTAACGGTGACAGATTGCAATGTTATGGTCGGCAAGCTTCGACCTGAATTTTTCCCAAACATCTTCGGGCCGGGCGCTGATCAACCCTTGGACACGAATGTTGTCCATGAAAAATTTGCGGCATTGGCCAAGGAAATTGAAAAGGAAACAGGCGTGAAAAACACGCCCGAGGCATTGGCGTCCGGCTTCCTTGACATTGCTGTTTTAAATATGGCGCGCGCGATAAAGAAAATCTCTGTTGAACGCGGTTATGATGTCGGGTCCTATATCATGAATTGTTTCGGTGGGGCCGGCGGACAGCATGCATGCCTGGTCGCGGATGCGCTGAACATGAAAAAGATATTGATACATCCCCATGCCGGTGTCTTATCCGCCTATGGAATGGGTCTTGCCGACACGCGGATTATGGATGAACGCGCAGTCGAAAGCCCCTTGACGGATGAAAGCCTTAATGCGGTTCAGGCGCGCCTGAAACCTGTCCGTGAACGTCATTTTAAACAGATGCAAGCTCAAGGGTTTGAAGATGAAAATATTGAACACCGCACCAGCCTGATGGTCCGTTATCAAGGCAGTGACAAATCCCAAACCATTAATTTCCAACCGACAGCCGATAGCGTGCGCGACGCTTTCGAAGACAGTTATCGCCAGCAGTACGGTTTTGTGATGACAGGAAAGGATCTGTTGATTGAGGCTGTATCGCTAGAGACGATTGGCCACACGGGCGAGGGACGCGAAAGCGAAATGCCCCAAGGGGCCTCTGACGAAATTGCGCCCGTTGCACATGCAAATATATTTATGAATGGAGAGAGCCAAGAAACGCCGATCTTTGACCGTGACACTTTACGGCCTGGTTATGTCATTAACGGGCCCGCAATCGTGCGCGAGGCAACGGGCACAAATGTTATTGAGCCCGGTTGGCAGGCTGAGTTAAATACATACGGTCATATCATACTGACGCGCGTTAAGCCGTTGCCCAAAAAGGTGGCAGTCGGAACGCAGGTTGACCCCCTGATGCTTGAGGTTTTTAACAACCTGTTTATGTCGATTGCTGAACAGATGGGAACTGTCCTAGAGAATACGGCGCACTCAGTTAATATCAAAGAACGTTTGGATTTTTCTTGCGCGATCTTTGATATCCATGGTGGGTTAATTGCCAACGCCCCACATATGCCGGTACACTTAGGCTCAATGGGCGAAAGCATCCGCGCTATTATTCAGGCCTATAAAGGTAGGATGTCAGATGGGGATGTTTACATGCTAAATGACCCCTATGACGGCGGGACGCACCTGCCGGATATCACTGTTGTCACTCCGGTTTTTGACAAAGATAAAAAGACTGTTTTGTTCTATGTAGCCTCCCGCGGACACCATGCGGATATCGGCGGAATTTCAGCCGGATCCATGCCGCCAAATTCCAGGACGATTGAAGACGAAGGGGTGCGGATCACCAACTTTAAA
>CAXGXG010000166.1:0-4413 GCA_964013525.1 uncultured Alphaproteobacteria bacterium
CACCTATGGCGAAAATACAATTTATGATACTGATTTTGATTTTCATACGGATGCGATCGCCAAACATAACGGACACGGCCTAACCTACATCGATCACCTGACACACAATGTCTTTCGTGGAAACATGAACAAATGGGCCGGATTTTATCAGGGCCTATTCAATTTCCGTGAAATCCGCTATTTCGATATTGAGGGTAAATTGACCGGCCTTGTCAGCCGTGCGATGACCAGCCCCTGCGGCCGGATTCGCATTCCTATTAACGAAAGCCAGGATGACAAATCCCAAATCGAAGAGTTCCTGAGCAAATATAAAGGCGAAGGCATTCAGCACATCGCATTGGGTACGGATGACATTTATCAGTCTGTGGCAGAAATGCGCGATGACGGCATTGTGTTTCAGTCCACGCCTGAAACCTACTTTGGCCGTATTGATGAACGCCTGCCCGGTCACGGAGAAGATGTGGACCACCTTAAGCGTTTAAACATCCTTATTGATGGTGCGCCAACTGAGGGGCAAGGCATCCTGCTTCAAATCTTTACGCAAGAAGTCATCGGTCCGATTTTCTTTGAGATTATTCAACGTAAAGGAAACGAAGGGTTTGGTGAGGGTAATTTCCAAGCCCTCTTCGAAAGTTTGGAAGAAGATCAGATCAGACGTGGCGTTCTAAAAGACAAAGAGTGATGTACGTTGCCTTAGCACCAACATTTTTATAACCTACTAATGCCTAATAAATAATTTTTATATTTTAAGGAGAAACAATGAAACTCGGCTCGCTTAAACATGGACGCGATGGAAAACTGACCCTGATACGCAGCGATTTAAAACGCGCCGCAGATGTCAGCCATATTGCACCTACCCTGCAATCTGCATTGGATAACTGGGGACAAATCGAATCCAGGCTGCGCGCCGAGGCCGATGCCTTGGAAGAAGGGACGCTAGATAGTTTTGATTTTAACGAAGAGGATATGGCAAGCCCCCTGCCCCGCGCCTATCAATGGGCAGACGGCAGCGCATACGTAAATCATGTTGAACTGGTTCGCAAGGCACGCGGCGCAGATATGCCCGCCAGCTTTTGGGAAGATCCTTTGATGTATCAGGGCGGGTCAGACAGTTTTATCGGGCCGCGCGATGATATTGAAATGGCATCAACCGAATGGGGCATTGATTTTGAGGGCGAAGTGGCCGTTATCACCGACGATGTTCCCATGGGCGTTTCCAGTACCGAGGCCGGCGATCATATCAAACTGATCATGTTGGTCAATGATGTCTCCCTTCGCAAACTGATCCCGGGTGAACTGGGTAAAGGGTTCGGATTTTTTCAATCCAAACCTTCCAGTGCCTTTTCCCCTGTCGCTGTAACCCCTGATGAATTGGGCAAAGCATGGGACGGTGGCATTGTTCATCTGCCCATCCACGTGACCTACAACGGTGAAACCTTTGGCACACCGGATGCGGGCTCAGATATGGTTTTTGATTTTGGGAGGCTGATTGCACATGCGGCAAAAACGCGCCCGTTGTGCGCCGGAACGATTATCGGCTCGGGTACGGTTTCAAACATTGACCGCTCCAGAGGCTCGGCATGCCTGGCTGAAGCCCGAATGTTGGAAATTGTAGAAAATGGAGAAGCGAAAACCCCTTTCATGCAATTTGGCGACACGATCCGCATTGAAATGTTTGACCGCGAAGAACAATCCATTTTTGGCGCGATCGACCAGCGCGTTGTTAAATACGACCCGTCATGACGGCAAAGCTTTACAGCTACTGGCGATCTTCGACATCTTACAAGGTGCGTATCGGTTTGAATCTGGCGGGAATAGATTACGATATCTTTCCCGTCCACCTGGTTCGGAATGGAGGGGAACAGCATCTCCCCCCCTATCAAGAGCTTAACCCTATGTCAGCCGTACCCACGTTTATTGATGATGGCCAGGCGATCGGTCAGTCGAACGCCATTTTGGAATATATATATGATTTGCACCCCCAATCCGGCCTGTTGCCTGAAGGGCCGACTGCAAGGGCTTATGTCCGTCAAATCCGCGATATTGTGGCCTGCGACATTCATCCGATCAACAATTTGCGCGTGTTGCAGCGCCTGAAAGCTGAAGGATTGGATGAAGATATCCGCAGTGCGTGGTATCATAACTGGATACATCAGGGGTTCACCGCCATTGAAAGAATGTTAGAAAGCTCTGAATACTATAAGGGCGAGTACGTACACAGGTCTGTGCCGACAATGGCCGATTGCGCATTGATCCCGCAGATCTATAACGCCAAGCGATTTCACGTATCACTGGACAACTACCCTATCCTGAACGACATTAATGAAACATGTTTAAAGAATGCAGCGTTTATAAACGCACAACCTGAAAATCAGCCCGACGCGGAGGAAAAATGAAAAATTCAAAAGACGAAAATCGCGAATATCCCGGTCATTATACCGATCTTGATGGTTGGACACCGGGGGATCTGGATTATTTTACGATTGATCAGGATTGGCAGAATTACACAGATGAGGAACATAAACTTTGGGCCCACCTGTATGACCGGCAGGAAGATGTCCTAAAAGGGCGCGCGATTTCCCAGTTCATGGATTCGCTCTCCACACTCGGCATCACGCGCGACCGTATTCCGAAACTGGAAGAGGTCAATGAAATCCTGATGAAAAAAACCGGGTGGGAAGTTGTCGGCGTTCCCGGTGTGATCCCGGTTTATCCGTTTACCGAACTTTTGGCGAACCGCAAATTCCCTGCAGGCACATTCCTACGCAAGCCCAAACATATGGATTACATTGAAGAGCCGGATATCTTTCATGATTTGTTCGGGCATGTTCCCCTTTTAGCGGACCCGACCTTTGCTGACTATATTCAGGAATTTGGTAAAGGCAGCGTGAAAGCCCGCGGTATGAATGCCGACAAGTTTCTTGGACGCCTTTACTGGTACACGGTTGAATTCGGTTTAATTGAAGAAAGCGACGGACTCAAAATTTATGGGGCGGGGATTATGTCCTCACCCACAGAAGCTGTTTTCGCACTGGAAAACCCCTCCCCGCACAGAATCCGTTTTGACAAAGAACGCATGATGCGCACACAGGTCAAGATCGACGATTTCCAGGCACAGTATTTCGCAATTGAAAGCTTTGATCAGTTATTCAAAGAAACCGCAGAACCGGATTTTACGCCCATCTATGAGAAGATCAAAGAACAGCCGATGATCAAAGAAGGTGAAACCGTACCCGAAGATGATTTTATCAATAAAGGTACCCGTGAATACGAGAAAGTGGCGAATGAAAAACGCGCCGCCAAAAAGAAGAATAAGTCTTAGGCGCACCCGCTGGGCGACTATGGCCTCAGTAGCCGAGTTAGGAAAGACAATATGAAAACGCAAAGTGGGAATGCACTCTTTCTCATTCTTATCGCCGTGGCATTATTTGCGGCCCTATCTTATGCCGTTACAAATTCTGGGCGCGGCGGCGGTGGTATTGATAAAGAACAGGCCGAAATCACTACAGCGCTAATCTTACAAAGCTTGAATGCTGTAAATGCGGGCCTGCAACGTTTTCTTATCATTGGCGGATATAGTATCGCGGAGATTGATATATTTGAAAATGGTCAAACCATGACGGGTGATACGGATTCTTGCAATGAGGATGCCTGCAACCTGCTGCATCCCGATGGTGGACAGGTTCCTACACCCTTTCTCCCCGCCGAAGCGATAGCTACATCCGGGGCAGCCTGCCCTTACATTAGCGAGAACAAGATACGACCATATTTTCTTATCTCAAGTATAGAGGGGGTCGGTTCTACGGCGTCCGATGTTGCAATCCTATACTGTGGTGTTGATATCGAAATTTGTAGAACGATCAATGACCGTATGAATGTAAAAGATTACGGTGACAGCGCGCTCCAATTTAATATCGGGTCCGCATCTTCAAATCAATACCAAGCTTTCGCTGGAACGCAGACATCCCCAATGGCAGATACTGTTGATAATTATCTAGGCACGGCACAGGACAGCAGACTAAATGGGCATTATACGTTTTGTAATGAAGTTGAAGGCAGTATCGGTGCGCAGCTTGTTCATGTTATACATGCGAGATAGCGGCTACACCCTTATGAATTTTGCCCTGAGAACTTGGTAACAACAGTATTGACGCGTTTTCTCATCGCACGTATTGTAGATATCATCAGATATATAAGGATTGGTTCATGTATAAATACCCATTGGAGAAAATGCGTTTTTTTCAGGTTTTCAGCAAAGCACACGTCCGTGCGGCGGATGGGAAACCATTTCAGAGCGGGACAGACGAGTTCAAACAAAATGCCAAGGCAACACACGCCCTTGCCCAGGAATTTAACAAGCGCGCTGAAGCAAAACGCCATAAATACAAAGATACCAAAAGCCTACAACTTTCC
>CAXGXG010000167.1:0-4381 GCA_964013525.1 uncultured Alphaproteobacteria bacterium
AACCAACAGTATACCGCAGTTGGTAAGCCGAAGCTCTTCTTTGGATATTGAAATCGATTATCAGCTATTGCTGGATTGGATGGGTGATCAAAGCCGTTTAATTCGTGCATTTTATTACACAGCGCTGATCGAAGACCAGGAATATTCCCCCATCCGTCCCCTGGTCGATTGGTTGGATTACAATGGATACAAGATGGTTACCAAGCCCGCCAAAGAATACACCGATCAGCATGGACGGCGTAAGGTTAAGGGAAATATGGATATTGAACTGGCCATTGATATGATGGAAATCGCCGAAAAGGTTGATCATATTTTACTGTTCTCCGGCGATGGTGATTTCCGCCGTTTGGTTGAATCTGTACAGCGCCGTGGTGTGCGTGTTTCCGTTGTCAGCACCATTGAAACCCAGCCGGCTATGCTGGCGGATGAGCTGCGCCGTCAGGCTGATCACTTTATTGAGCTTTCCGACCTTGCCAAATACATTGGACGCACAAACAGCGGGCGCCAGTTTGAAGAAGATATGTATGAAGAGGGTGAAGAAGAAGAGGCGTTGATTCTTTAATTTTACAGGTTGCCAAGTTTTCTTAAGAAACCGGTGCTGAAATTTGCGCCGGTTTTATCTTTTATGGTATAAACGCCCATGCAAGATCAAACACATACATATCAGGGCCCGGCCCCCGACTGCGGAAAATGCCCCCGTTTAACCGCATTCCGTCGTAAAAATCAGGATGCATTCCCAGATAAATTTAACGGCGCCGTTCCGGCGTTTGGCGATATGTCATCTGAATTGCTGGTCGTGGGGCTGGCTCCTGGGTTAAAAGGGGCGAACTTTACTGGGCGCCCGTTTACGGGTGATTATGCAGGTGATCTTTTGTATCCGTGTCTGAAAAACAGTGGGTTTGCCACGGGCGAATACGGGGCCAGCCCCGATGATGGGTTCGAATTGAAAAATGCCCGTGTAACCAACGCCGTGCGGTGTGTGCCACCGCAAAACAAACCTGTTGGGGCAGAGATGGCGAATTGCCGGCCGTTTCTAAACGATGAAATTCAGGCCATGCCAAACTTAAAGGTGGTTCTGGCGCTGGGTGGAATTGCCCACAAACAGGCTATCAAAGTTTTTGGTGCCCGTCAGGTTGATCATAAGTTTGGGCATCAAAACCAGCACGACATGGGCGCGATCCGTTTGTTCGACAGTTACCACTGTTCGCGCTATAACGTGAATACAGGCCGCCTGACCGAAGAGATGTTTATGAATGTCCTCTCGGATATTCGCGAATTTCTAAGCTGAAGATTGGGATTTGTGCGCCTGAATCAGGCTGAGAACGCGGTCAATTGCAGGCAGAAATTCACGGGCATCGCTGACGATTTTATCAACAATGCTAATCGCTTCCTCCCGCGGGGTGGAGGGTGGCAGATCCAGATATTCGGCTTCGGCCGAGAGCTTGTCGTAAAACTTTCCAAGTTCGCTTGCCAATTTTACATCCAGTGCGGAGAGCTTTTCGTAGTTGCCGCGAAAAGCGTCTTTTGAAAAGCTGGGCTGAAGCGATACAACATCGCCGGACTGCTGATACTGGGCGGTGGTTTCACGGTCTTTGATATTGGACAGCATCTCCATATAAACGGTCAAAAATGCCTCTACCCGGGATTTATTTTCTTCAAGCTCTGTCTCAATCTGGGTCAGAACCAGGTTTTTCTCACGAATATGCAAACGTTGTTTGTCAGCGTAGCGATTGTTGGCTTCCTCGGTCTGGAAGTTCAAAAGTTTGCGGATGCCGCGGTGAACAATCAGGCCCAAAATAATCATGGCCAGAACGGGAAGGCCGATCAGGATCAAGATCGCGATCATCAGTTTTTCGTTATCGTTGATAACCTCGTCAATAAAGCCGGTATCAGATCCCCGGACCAGTGCCCAAATCCCGCGCTGGTTATTGGCGGCCATGGCCTCAGCCTCTTGATAGGAACTGGCGAATACAGAATCATACAGCGCGCGTCGATCACGCACGACCAAGCCATTTTGCAACAGGCGCAAGGCCAGATCCTCGCCATCGCGTGTTGAGCAACGCGCGGCAGGTTTGGTGACATCTGACGCCGCCACCACCTTGCAGGTCACTTCGGCGTTGTTGATCAGGTTTTGCATCAATTCCATCGCACGCAGGTTCAAGTGCGTTTCGGTCGAACTGGCTGGCAAAATCCCCCACAGGCGGATTTCAACCCCTTCAGTTTTCAGTGTCACCGCATCAACGGGCACCATCATGCGGGTAAAGCGCATATTCTCTAACTGGGACTGTGCCACAGCCTGAGAGTTCAGATTCAGGGTAATAATAATGACGGTCAGAAATGTTAGAAGCTTGCGCACGATAAATCCTGTTTATTGTCTCACGACTATACTATAGAAAACGTCAAAAAAGAATGAACGGAAAATTTAAAAAATTGATGATGAACGGGCGTTGTGGCGATTGCGGTTTGGCTTTTATGGGCTATTGTCGGTTCTTTTCGCTGGTATAGGCATTGATGTCCCCCTCAAGGGCCAAGGCCTCAATACATTTGTGTTTGATACCGCACAGCATGTTGAGCACGTTCAGCTGTTCCAGTGCCAAATCTGTCCGGTCGATGGCCAGATAATAGCGCCCATACAGGTATTGTGCGCCCAAATGCTTATTGTCGCGTGACAGGGCCCGTCGAATATGATCGCCGGCGGCCTTGGTGTTTTTCATGCCCAGCTGGGCCGCACCCATGCCGGCTTCGGCATCGATGTTTCGGGGGTTGACCTCTAATACGCGGCGAAAGGTTTCAACGGCACTGCCGTATTTTTCCTCAGCCAACAGGCGTGCGCCTAAACTTAATCCGTAATCGGAGAAGAAATAAAGCGGGCGTTTGCTGGCAATTTGTAGTGTTTTTTCGATATCTGCATCGGGAAT
Source organism: uncultured Alphaproteobacteria bacterium (assembly GCA_964013525.1). Taxonomy (GTDB): domain Bacteria; phylum Pseudomonadota; class Alphaproteobacteria; order Micavibrionales; family CSBR16-224; genus CATLPD01. The sequence continues at coordinate 2,919 of CAXGXG010000167.1, forward strand.
GGCGGTCTCGGTCGTAGCAGCGGGCTTGTTGTCAGGTGTGATCTTGACATGATTTTGTGCCTGACCACATGCGGGAAGGGCAATTAGCAAAGCGGTGAAAAGGAATAAGTTTTGTAGTTTTTTCATAGGAAAACGTCCCCGCTCTCTATTGGCCTAGTTGCTGGCCAATACGATGCAATCCTTGATAATGCGGCAGCTTTCGATGGCTTTATCACGGCTAAGGCCGCTGAAGCGCGCGCGGTAGACCTTACCATCCACAGTCTTGGCGGTAATAATCTGTGGCTTCACAATCTGTAGGGTGTTTTTGGGCAACTTACGTGCGGCGGCGCGCAGGGCGTCGCTCGATTTTTTGTGATCACTAAAGGCGCCGATCTGTACAGACCAATCCTCAATCACAGGTTGGCGCAAGGTCCGGCCACCGTTTAGGGATGCGGTTTCAAAGCTTTCAGGCATATTGCGGATGCCGCCATCTGTGCGGGCCATACTCTCAAGGCTGGCCATAACTTGTGCATCTTCGCGGATTTCAGCATCCCCTTCGCCAACAACCAAACCAATCGGTGGAAAAGCCCCGCCAACCTTAACGTTTTTGTCGATCTGCGCGATTTGAATATCCTGCGACCCTTGCAGGGATGCCAGCATAATCGACTTCGGCTTGGGTGATGGCAGGGCATCGGCAGCGGCCATTACCGTTTGAATGCGCTTTGCCTTTGAAAACCCTTCGTCTAAAATCTTGGCCATATGTGCGTTTCGCGATGCGGTCGTGCGGCCGCCGAAAACAACGCCGATCAGACGGATGCCGTCACGTTTGGCAGACGCGCACAGGTTAAAACCGGAGGCGTTCACATATCCTGTTTTGATACCGTCCATCCCCTCATAGCTGGACATCAGACGGTTATGGTTGCCGTATGTATTGCCCTTGTAGGTGAATTTGTTGGTTTTGAAATAAGCGTATTCCTGCGGGAAATTATGGACCATTGCCTGACCTAGGCGCGCCATGTCGCGTGCTGTACTGACCATGGCCGGATGGTGCAGGCCGGATGCGTTTTTAAATGTTGTTGAATTCATTCCAAGTCTGCGCGCCATGCGTGTCATATCGGCAGCAAAAGCAGATTCAGAACCGGAAATCGCCTCGCCCACGGCTGCGGCAACATCATTTGCAGACTTTGTAACAAGAGCCAAAATCGCGTCTTCCAAGCGGATAGTCTGGCCCGGTTTAATATATAGCTTTGAAGGAACCATACTGGCGGCATGTTCGGACATGCGGATCGGTGTGTTCAAATTCATCTTGCCGCGTTTCATGGCATCAAAGGCCATATAAAGCGTCATAATTTTTGTCATGGATGCAGGGTGAAGTTTTTTATCGGCATAACGTTCGCGCAGGACCATGCCGGTATTGGCGTCAATCACGATGGATGCATATTTTGGGTTGGCTTCGGCAGTATTGGGCGCGGCCATGATCATAG
>CAXGXG010000168.1:0-4365 GCA_964013525.1 uncultured Alphaproteobacteria bacterium
TTATCGCGCTCGGCGGGCTGGCGGTCGAAACCGCCACGATCATGATGGTTTATATCGATCTGCGTGTGCGCGAAACCAGCCCCGCCACTAAAGAGCAACTCAGCGAAGCGGTCTTTGAAGGCGCGTTGATGCGCATCCGGCCTGTATTGATGACGGTGATTACCGAATTCGCCGGATTGCTGCCGATCTTCATTTTCGCCGGACTTGGCGCGGATGTGATGCGCCGCATCGCTCTGCCGATGGTCGGCGGCATGATCACCACCACGCTGCTCACCCTGATCGTTATTCCCGTTATCTATTATCTCTGGGAAGGCCGGCGCTTTAGTAATTCAAAAATGGAGAGTGCCTAATGTATGAGAATATGTCTGTAGCTATCTTCATTAGTATTGCTTTAGTGCTTTTAACGACTTCTATTTTTTATGAAATATTAGGGGTTGTGTTGCGGATTATTGCAAAACGCAATTTGCGAAATCGTCCTTTAATGTTCTTCCTAGTTGTTGCGATTTTTTCTGCCCATACGGTAGCTGTTTGGATTTACGGCACAGTCTATTGGGTAATGGTGCACACTTTTGGAGCAGAGCCATTAAGCGGTATCGCCCACGATAATTTTTTTGGCTACATATATTTTTCAGCCGCCACTTATTCATCGCTTGGTATAGGCGATGTTTTTCCACATGGAGCTATGCAGTTCATCACTGGAGTTCAGGTTTTAAACGGCCTGGTTCTGATTGGATGGTCTGTCATGGTGACATATTTTGCAGTGCAAAAGCTGTGGGATGTTCATTTACCAACCATAACCTTAAAGGAGAAAAACCAATGAAAATAATATTAACATTACTAATGGCATTTATAGCTTTTCCCGCTATAGCGGCAGAAGACACTTCAATGAGTAAAAACCAGCTCAAGATCGTTGAATCAAAATACATTTGCATGGTGAATGACAGCGTTTTTGATAAAGAGCAAATTTCCGTTCCAGTAGGAGATAAGACTTATTACGGATGTTGCTCAATGTGCGAGGAAAGACTGAAAAATGATGAAGCAATACGCTCAGCTATTGACCCTGTAAGTGGTAATTCAGTTGATAAAGCCGAAGCTGTTATTGCCGTAGATTCAAGTAACAATGTTTATTATTTCGAGAGCGAGGAAACGATGAAAAACTACGTTTTTAATAACACCCAAAAACAAAAAATTAAGCAAATGCCTATGGATCATTCAAGCCATGGGAAAATGGATCATTCTGGCCATGATATGTCAGAAGATAGCGTAGCGGTCATGGGTAAGGGTGTGGTTCACAGCATTGATGCTGAGAATAATAAACTCAACCTTACGCATGAACCTATACCAGCTTTGAAATGGCCTGAAATGACTATGGATTTAGCAGTGGCAGAGGGTGTTGATTTGAGCACTTTGAAGCCAGAACAGGACATTCATTTTCATGTAGAGCTTGGCGAAGACAAGGTTTACCGGATCACAAAAATTATGACGCCGGAAGCTGGTCATGGCGATCACCAACACTAAGAGAGGACTAAAACAATGATGGACATAGAAATCATACCAAATTGGCACCCAATCTTTGTGCATTTCACGGTGGCACTCTTAAGCCTGTCATCGCTGCTTTATCTGGCCGGACTGGTTTTAAGGAGGCCGAACCTTCTGATTGTCGCGCGGTGGAATCTCTGGATTGGTGCTGGCATCACAGTCGGTACGGTTTTGGCTGGTTTCTATGCCTATAACACCGTGGCGCATGACGGCCCATCCCACGCGGCCATGACTGACCATAAGAATTGGGCGCTGGTCACAGCGTCCATATTCGGCGTTCTGGCGATCTGGTCACTGGCCAAACATCGCGGCGCAAAATCCGTCAGCTCCGGCTTTGTTGTTTTGATCCTGCTGGCCTCCGGCTTGTTGGCCGTGACCGGATATAAGGGCGGCGAAGTCGTTTACCGCCACGGCATGGGCGTGATGCGTATGCCGGAAATCTCTGGCGATGGCGGTCATGGAAGCCACGCGCATGGTGAGGATGCTGGCGCAGGACACCACGGCGCGGCAGAAGCAGACCCGCACGGTGATCAAGGTGATCACGATGATCACAGCGGGCATCCGCATTAAGGGCTTGACCTTGGAGCATACTCCAAGGTATACGCTCCCAAATATAAGGATTGAATAATGGCAGATATGACGATTGGACAATTAGCAAGAGAAAGCGGCGTGAGAACGGATACGATCCGTTATTATGAAACGCTGAAGCTCATCGAGCCTGTTGGTCGGACAAGTTCTGGCTACAGACTTTATGATGCTGCGTCTGTCGCGCGGGTAGCCTTCATCAAACGCGCTAAGTCTTTGGGCTTTAAGCTCTCGGAAATCCAATCCCTTCTTGAATTACACGCATCAGACGGCGGTACTGCGCAGGACATGCTGGATCTTACAGAAACCAAAATTACCGAAGCCCAAAAAGATATCGAGGATCTTATGGCGATGAAAAGAAGCCTCGAAGATCTGGCGGCGGAGTGTCCAGGCGGCGATCTGCCTTTGAGCGATTGCCCGATAGTTACGTTTTTACATTCAAATCATAAGCACAAAGGAGATTAAACAATGGATCACGAGCACGAGCATTACCACAAACCGGAGAAGACCAAGCCATGGTGGAAAACACCGTTCGGCATGGCGTGCATCTTCTTTTTCGCGGTGGCCGCGTATCTTCTCATTCAGGAACATGCCGCGCATATCGGCAATAACTGGATATGGCTGATCCTGCTGGCTTGCCCTTTGATCCATGTGTTTATGCATGGCAGTCACGGCGGGCATGGCGATCATAAAGACAAGGATAAAGAGGACTAAATCATGGAACATGCAATGCAATCATACGGCCTCTGGAGCCTGGTTATTTTAAACTCGCTGATTTTCATTATCTTTGCTTTCAGCTTTGCCAAACCGCAGACCAAGGCCGACTGGCGCAGCTTCGGCGCGTTCTCCGGTTTTCTGGTGGCGCTGTTCACGGAAATGTACGGCTTCCCGCTGACCATCTATCTCATGTCCGGCTGGCTGGCAGAGAAATACCCAGGCGTTGATTTTACAACGCACGAAAACGGGCATCTCTGGAACACAATCCTGGGCTTTGAAGGCAACCCGCACTTTGATCCGATGCATCTCGCCAGCTTTGTCTTTATTGGCGGCGGTTTCTGGGTTCTCTCGGCGGCATGGCCTGTTTTATTCAAAGCTCAACGCGCCGGAAAAATGGCGGTCGCGGGCTTATATCAAAAAGTCCGGCACCCGCAATATATCGGCTTTATCGCCATTATGTTCGGGTTTTTGCTGCAATGGCCGACCATCCCGACCGTGGTGCTGTTCCCGATTTTGACTTTCATGTATATCCGGCTGGCCAAAAAAGAAGAGCAGGATTCAAGGGAGCGTTTCGGCAAGGCATGGGACGATTACGCCGCCCATGTTCCGGCCTTTATTCCCAAGTTTTCATCAACCCCAACCACTAAAGGAGCATCATCATGACCCATCACGATCACAAAGACGGCGGCTGTTGCGGCGGCGATAAACATCACGATCACAGCCAGCCGGAAAAAGAAAAAGACGGTTGCTGTGACGGCGAAGCCAAAAAGCCGGACACAGACAAGGCTGAAAAACAAGGAGGTTGCTGCGGCAGTAAAAACTAAATGGATCATTCACAACACGGCAAAGCCGCGCAGTATAAAGAAAACAGCTTAAGCCTGATCGGGGCTGTCTCTATGGGGACAGCCGTGATTATTGGCGCAGGAATTTTCGCCCTGACCGGACAAATTGCGGAGCTGGCCGGCCCGCACTTTCCTCTCGCATTTTTGGTGGCAGCGGTCATTACCGCGTTTAGCGCTTATTCCTATGTGAAAATGTCCAATGCGTTCCCATCTGCGGGCGGGATCGCCATGTTTTTAGAAAAAGCCTATGGCAAAGGCACCATTACAGCCGCTTGCGGGCTATTGATGTATTTCTCCATGGTCATCAATGAGAGCCTAGTGGCCCGCACCTTTGGCACCTATACCCTACAGCTCTTTGATATCGACCAGAATAGCTGGCTCGTTCCGGCGCTTGGCGTGGGATTATTAATCTTCGCCTTCATCATCAACATTTCCGGCAACCGCATGATCGGGACGTTTTCCTTTGTCATGTCGCTCTTAAAGATCGGCGGGATTGCCGCATTCGGGATTGCGGGGCTATGGATTTCCGGCATTTCTTTTGAAAACATGACCGCTGCGCCCGCAGACAGCGGCAGCGCTGTCGGGTTTTTGGCGGCAGTAGCTCTGGCCATTCTTGCCTATAAAGGCTTTACCACCATCACCAATAGCGGCTCGGGGATTGTGGATCCGCACCGCAATGTTG
>CAXGXG010000169.1:0-4350 GCA_964013525.1 uncultured Alphaproteobacteria bacterium
TTAATCTTGACTAAATCTGCCGTTCTTTTAAACGACACGTCGTATGCCAATCACCATGGCTGTCGAACCGTAATAGATAACCTCACCCATCTTATGGGGTGTATTAACGTCAAAATCATCGGGTGTTCCCCAGTGGGTCACGAGTGGCGGGACGACCAATCTATTTTGAATAAAATTAAGAAGGCTGATTTAATTATTATCAATGGTGAAGGGACGCTTCATAGTGGCCGTGAAGAGGCGGAAAGACTCCTGCAGGCGGCCGTACTGTTCCCGGAGAAACGGGTTATCCTTTTAAATGCGCTCTATGAAAACAATCCTCCCGAATGGAAAAAATATCTGGAGAAGTTTGATATAATCGGGCTTCGTGATCCTATCAGTTATGAGACGTGCAGCGCGTTGGTTGGGAAGGCCAAATGCCATTTAACTTCTGATCTTAGCCTGTATTCTGCATCCGATTTTGTTGAGGCTCCGGATAAGAGACAAGGCATTGCCATCGGCGACTCTGTGAAAAAAAATATACACCGCGATCTTTACAGCCTTTATCTCAAGAACAAATCAGAAAATGTCTATTACTTGCCTATCAAATCTCTTAATAAATATCCTCTAGGCGTTGATTTGGGCTTTGCAAAATCCATTTCGCAGGTCCGGTATCGTCTTAAACAAACTTTGAAAATGTATCTTGATCGAAACGTGGTTTACTACAATAGCCATAATGATTTTTATGAAGGGCTGCACGGATACGAAGGATACATTACAGGGCGGTTTCATGGGGTTTGTTTGTCTATAAAATCCATGACCCCATTTGTGGCTGTTTCATCCAATACGGGAAAGATAGAACGGCTATTAAAGTCTGTGGGCTTAGAAGGACGCGTCTTGAATAAGGTAGATCAAACTGCGTTTAAAAAGATAAAGCCTTATACGGACGAAGAAAAAAATAAAATACGGACATTTATAAGAGAATCGAACGATCAGTGGAGGCGGTTTATAACCGACGCATTTCAACTGGAGCGCCCTCTTTAAACCCCTCTGGTTTAAAGGGGCTTTAGCTGTTAGAGTAGCATTATATGAATAAGTATTTTTCGCCCAGCATTATAATGATCGTTGCCATTATCCTGATATTCTGGTTGGCAAGTTAAGGAGATATTGAAATGGAAGCTGAACTAAAAATTGCCCCTGACTTTGAATTGGATCCGAAGATACTGCGTGCATATGATATTCGCGGTGTTGTTGGTGATGGGTTGGATGCGGATGCATGTTATGCCGTCGGACGGGCGTTTGGCACCATGGTGATCCGCAATATAACCGGTACATCTGTAGTTGTTGGATATGATGGTCGGGAAACATCGCCGACATTTGCAACCGCTCTGCGCCAAGGGCTGATGGATTGCGGTTTGAACGTATATGACATTGGAATGGGCCCGACGCCTATGACCTATTACGGCCTTAAGGAGCTTGGCGCGGATGCCGCTGTGATGATTACAGGGTCCCACAGCCCGGTCGAATTTAACGGCATTAAAATGGCTTTACGCACAGGTCCGTTTTACGGTGAAGAGGTCCAAACGATTGGTAAGCTGGTTTCAAAGCAGGATTTCGAAGACGGCGAAGGCCGCGCGGAGAAAGTCGATATTTCTGCCAAATACCTTGAGCGAATTTTATCAGACCTGAATATGAAGCGCCCATTGAAAGTCGCATGGGATGCAGGTAATGGAGCGGCCGGGGTTTTGTTGAAACGCCTGACAGACCAATTGCCGGGTGCACATTTCTTGCTTCACGAAGAGGTGGACGGAACATTCCCTAACCATCATCCTGACCCAACGATTGAGGAAAACCTTGTCGATTTGCAAAACTGTGTTCTGGATAACGAGTGCGACATCGGGATCGGCTTTGACGGCGACGCGGACCGTATCGGTATCGTTGGGCCTACAGGCGTCATTTATTGGGCCGACACGCTAATGGCGGTCTATGCCGCAGAGGTGCTGTCTACGCACCCAGGTGCCCCCATTATCGCCGATGTAAAATCATCGCGCGTTTTGTTCGATGAAATTGAACGTTTGGGCGGCAAACCTGTCATGGTCCAAACGGGTCATTCCATCCTCAAGGACAATATCAATAAACTAAGAGCGCCGCTGGGCGGAGAATTGTCAGGCCACATTTGTTTTGCCGATAAATATTATGGTTTTGATGATGGTCTTTATTGCGCTATTCGCTTGCTGAACCTGATCAGTGCGGCTGAAAACGGAATAGTGACACTCACCGAACATCTGCCACATATGTTTTCAACACCCGAGGTGCGTATCCATGTGCCAGAGGATCGCAAATTTGAAATTCCCAAACAGATCGGTGACATGGTCAAGGAAGAGGGGATCGCCAAGGTTAATGATATGGACGGCATCCGCGTGACGAGTGAGGCGGGATGGTGGCTGTTGCGGGCATCCAATACGGAAAGCGTACTTTCTTTACGCGTTGAATCCTTTACGGAGGACGGCTTGCAAATTCTGAAGCATCAGTTGGAAGACCATCTGAAGTCGGTAGGGATTGATTTTGCCTTTCATGAGGAAGAGTTCAATTCCCTATAGGGACGACCCATCTCGCGATAAAATAAGCATACAAAAAATCAGGGGCCCCGAAAGGCCCCTGATCTGTATTTGGTGTCTGTTGACTGATATTAGAACAGACGCAGTACACTCTGCTGAGACTGAGCAGCCAAGGACAAGGATGTAACACCCAATGTCTGTGTTGTCTGCAGTGACAGCAATTTTGCACTTTCTTCGTTCAGGTCGGCAAGTGTCAGCTTGTCGGCACCTTCAGTCAGTGTGTTAATTGTTTGTTTGGTAAAGTCCTCACGGTTTTGCAATGTCGCCAGGTTTTGACCGAATGTACGGGCTTGGGAACGTACGTTACCAAGAGCCGCGCCGATTTCATCCAAAGATGTTTGGATGTTTGCATCGTTGTCAAACGTAGCAGCACCGATGTTCAAACCGGCTGAGTCAAAGTTTACACCAGAGATCGACAGGTTAGAGGAGTTGTCCTCGTTAAACTGTACGGCCAGTGAGTCACCATTCAACAGGTTCGTACCGCGGTAACCGGTATCTTGTACCAACTGGTCAATCTGTGTGCGGATCGCATTAAAGTCAGCTTCCAACTGAACGCGGTCTTCCGGAACACCGGTAGATGCGGCTGTTGTACCCACAGTAATACCAAGCGAGCCAAGAGGCGTGTTCGTGCCTTCAGCAGTGATCAAATCTTCACCGTTTGTTGTACGGATTTCCAGGCGACGGTCTGTAGCGTTACCTGCACCATCCTGGTCAACAATCTGTGCTGAGAAACCAGCTGTATTGTTAATTTGGTTGGCAAGGTCAGCCAAAGACATGCCTGCAGTGATCGTAAATTCAGTTGTTGGGTTGTCAGTACCCGCCTGAAGTGTGAAGCTATCGCTTGCTGCGATACCAGCATTGTTTGTCAGATCAGCTTGATCAGCTGCAACAATGTTGTTCGATGTGACAACAGCAGAACCGGATGCCTGATCACGCGCTGTTTCAGCGATAGACTGGGCCTGTTCGATCAAGTTGGTCAAAGATGTCAAACCGTTATCAGCTGCTTTTAGCGTTTGTACGGCCTGACCGATACCATCAACAAGGCGGCTAAGGTCATCTGCACGGTTTGTAAGACCCTGTGCTGCGAAGAACGCATTCGGATCATCCAGTGCGGAGTTTACTTTTTTACCTGTTGCAAGACGGTTTTGTGTGTCGTTCAACTGCGACTGGGTGCTCTGAAGAGAGAGCAGGTTTGTGCGAATTGCCGACGTTAAAGTTACATTTGAAGCCATGACATGTTTTCCTTTCCTAGGTTAATGTGTCAATTACTGAGACAAAGCCTACTGCTTTGCTATAGTTTCAGTATCTCATGAGTCTGTTAACAAGGGCTTAACGCTAGGCAAAAAATTCAGGGTTATCGGCAGAAAACTCCAGTTATTATGGACAATCTGCGGTGAAGGCCATCATATTTGAAGTGGCATTTGTCTGGATAAACTTGCCCATGCACTTCATATGCGTCTTAAGGCTAATGTAGCCTTGTGCTGATTCTCCGCAATCCGTATCCACTGTGATGCGGTCATAATCTTGACCAACGGCTTCCAGAATATCAACGCGCGAAAGGATAAGAGGGGTCACCTGATACAATTCCCCTTCAATCTTATATGTGCCCCCTTGAAAAACTGCAGGGTAAGGGGATTGGGTGGCCGGGTCGTTAAAGACGCGCATCGTATATGTCGCGTTTTGTGTGTGCGTGTCGCGCAGATAGCGTGCATCATGTAAAAGGTAATGGTTGCGAAAACCACGCTTCAACGTTCCA
>CAXGXG010000170.1:0-4344 GCA_964013525.1 uncultured Alphaproteobacteria bacterium
AGAAGGGTCAAGGCCGTCGTCTTCTCCAGTCGCATTGCACAGTGCCCATGCCGCACCCATTTGCAAGGCGGTCGTCGACTGTAGACGGGTGGAGCCTGATATCGCCATAGGTCCGACAAATAAACAGATCTTTTGAATGTCCGGATTGTCCAGAATACGTCGCGAACGTTCAACATTATCGCGCAGGATTTGATCCGGGTTGCTATAAAGGTACCAAGGCCGGCGTGAAGAAACCTTTGCCGCTTCTTCGGTCGCGCCGATCACAGACGGGGTTTCACCACCCTCGGTACAACTGATCAACAGGTCGTCCTTTTGAAAGCCCATATCATGTAGATGACGTGCGCCATATTCAGGGTGGTCTTCAAAACTCTCCATTGCGTAGACAAGTGCCACATCGCCACCTGTCATGAACCCGTAAACACGGTCCAGCATTTCAGGCGCGTCCTGGTGCAAAACACGCCATATGAATTCAATAGAAAGGGAAAGGCGCCCTGTAGCGCCGCACCCATAAAAGAAAACCTTATTTCCGTCTTTTAGTGTCTGGGAAATGTCGTCGCGCATTTTCTTGAGCTCGGGCATCTTATCGATCACAGCGCGCACAGTGTCGATGTCCAGTGACTTTAATATTTCAATGGCCGTTGGGATATCCTCGCGCGATTGACGCGCAAGGTCGTATGTTTTCGGATGACGTTGTTCTGTCGGAAGGACGCCCAATTGAAAGTCGCCTGCGACTTTTAAAAACTGTTGGGCTTTATCGCGTGATGTGCTCATACCAATATTGAAGCCACAAGTCCTGTTTTTGTCAATAGAATGTTGTGGCGGTCCCGCTTTGTTCCGATGAGTTAAAAGTTTTCCTTTAGCAGTTTTTCAAGGTAACCGGTAAATTCATGCGGGTAAAAATCAGCTGATTTCAGGATACGGTTAAACAATTTAACAAAGATACGGACATAGGCATCGTTTTTAAAGATCAGATAGCCGTTCCCTGACCAGACCGCAGCCGTTTGACGTCCGAAAATTGTAAAGGGTACGGAAAAATAGGTCAGGTCATCGTAGAGATAGACCTTATATGTTGGGTAAAGCTCATCAACTTTTGACTGCATAAAGACCAACTGTTTTTTACGGTCGGCAGGGGACAGTCCGCTCCACGCATCTTCGCCTTTCGCAAAGCTGTTCAGTTGATGCAGCGACTGACAGGCCTCAAAGTCGTAATCTCCCAAATCAATGTCGCCATATGGTGTACCCTTATGAATCTTTTTCATCTTGGCAAGGCTGATGCCCGTTTCATAGGACAAGACCTCCGGCGTTTTAAAATGATCAAGGATGGATGTAGCGACATACCGGGCTTTCATTCCTTTGTTATCAACCAGGAATTTACAAATCGGTTCTTCTAGCGGGTCGTAATCTTCGATCGGATCCATGTATAGAGATTGGGAGAGAATATGTGCGGCTTGTTCGCGTCGTTCAGACAAGCCAAGCAACCAATCAGATGAAACATCCAATCCCTTGGCCAGTTGATAGATCGTGTCCATACGGATCAGGCGAATGTCAGAGCTGTTCAGCAACTGGGCAATAATGGTTTTATCAACACCGCTGTGTCGGGCAAAATCAGCCTGCGTCATGTCTTTTGCAGCGAAGCTTTGTTGAAAACGTTTTTGAAAATCAGTGAAAAGGGCGGCTTTATCCATATGAACTCCTTATTACGTATATAGTAATAAACAAAAGTATATAAAAATATAATACCATCAACAAACGTAATTATTCTCTACAATGAGATTTCATAAATCTTTAGTAATATAGGGCATCCTTTAGGGTAGGAGGATACGCTATGTATGGGGTAGATACACTGGTCCTGATTTCTTTTCTATTAGGGGTCGGGCTGACACATTTTAAATCTTCAAAGGCCATCATTCTGGGGAATGCAGCCTATTGTATTCTTATGGCTGTGTACATGTGGGTCCAAGGGGCCTACAGCGGCATGGCCATTAATATTGTGGTCATTATTTGGACCTGTCTTTTGTTTCATCCAAAAATTCGTAAGGTTACGGACAGCACCGGTGGACTCTATGGTTTGATCTTTTTGATGGTTCTGATGAATATCGTCTTTAGCTTTCACGCGCTGGTGGATATATTTCCGGTCCTGGCTTTCATTATTGGTCGTCTGGGTGAGGGGCGTTGTAAGGATACACCGCAGGCGCTGCGTAAATACTACGCGGCTGCCGAGGTCTGCTGGCTTGCATACGGCCTTAGCATTGGGATTTGGGCAGCATGTCTGAAAACTCTGATGGGTCTTTGTTCTGTGTCCGTTGCCATCTATTTGTATAGCAGACATTCCAAGCGGTCAGCGGTTTGAACGGAACGATTTTCGGTTTTATCGGTATGTAATAGCGTACGTTCATAACGAAAGGAACTCAAAATGACACTTAAAAAAGAAAATAAAATTATTAATCACTTGGCTGACCTGAACAAGGACGCTTGCGAGTTTTATGAAGAAGCCCGCGAAGAAGTGAAGAGCCCAAAGTTAAAGCAAACATTTAGCGACCTTGAGACGCTACACCGCGATGTCATGACTGACCTTCAGTCTATTTTGGTGCGAAACGGTGGCGACGCTGATATTGACGAAACACTCCGTGGCCAGATTGCCCAAATGTGGGGCGAATTGAAAGCCAAAGTCAGCAGCGATTTTGATTCTACAATCGTGTCTGAGCTTGAAGAGGCCGAAGACCGTTGCCTTCATGCAATGCAAGATGCCATTAAAAGCACAGAAATCAGCGAGACGACACGCGTGCGTCTTGAAAAGGATCTAAAGTCATTACAGCGTAGCCACGATTATATGAAGTCCCTTCAGGACATCATGAAGTCAGCTGCATAAGCATTAGACTTTAAATGAATGAAGAAGCCGCTCCGTATGGGCGGCTTTTTTTGTTATAAAACAATAATCTGGCCACATTCATCTTTTACCATTAGGGTATAGCTGAGGAATATTAAAAGATTGCGGGTCGGATGTTTGGTAACAAAAAGGGTTTCACACTTGTCGAGCTTGCGATTGTTATGACGATTATCGGCCTTCTGATCGGCGGTGTCCTGAAAGGGCAGGAGATGCTAAACAATGCCCGTATATCTGCACAGATTAAACAATTCACAGCCGTATCGGCGGCTTCGGTTGGTTTCATTGATCGTTTTAGGTATAAGCCAGGCGACTTCCCATCAGCGACGTCCAGGATAGTTGGCTGTACTGCGTCAGCCAACTGCTATAACGGCGATGGTAACAATGTCATTGGTGTGGTTGGCGCTGGTTACGCGGGGTTCTCTCCGCCACAGGCGGGCACGACAACGGCCCCACAGGTGGAAACCACCATGTTTTGGAAACATTTATTGCTCGCGGATCTCATAACGGGAACAGTTCCTGATGCCAACCCCAATACCCCGATATTTGGCGAAACACATCCTGTATCACCGCTATCGGGCGGGTTGCTGGTTGGTTTTGGTGGTTTGGATACGGGCCGCGCATCGCATTGGCTACTATTGAATGCAAGGGCATCCGGGGGGTTGTCAGGAACCAATGGGGCCTTAACACCGCTTCAGGCGCAGATGCTGGACACAAAGGTTGATGACGGCAGGCCAAACACAGGTGATTTTTCTGTTGAGCCGATTGGTAACGGTTGTAAAACATCAGATGCGCAGAATGGCGTCTACGGAATATCAAATCCCGGCTACCTATGTCTTGCTTGGTATCGGCTCAGTTTCTAAAACCATTCTAATCGCGCACGTTTTTTAAGAAAATTTCAATTGTTTTCGGGTTTCATCATGCTATGCTTGGGCAAGAGAACGAGAATCCAACTGACTAAGGAAATCAAAAAATGACAAGAGATGTTGAAGATATTGCAATGAACCTGATCCCGATGGTGATTGAACAAACCGCGCGTGGGGAAAGATCCTTTGACATTTATTCACGCCTTTTGAAAGAACGTATCATCTTTCTGACAGGCGGGGTTGAAGACCATATGTCTTCACTCATTTGTGCACAGCTTTTGCACCTGGAATCTGAAAACCCGAAAAAAGATATTTACATGTACATCAACTCACCAGGCGGTGTTGTAACGTCCGGTCTGGCGATGTATGACACAATGCAATATATCAAACCTGATGTTGCAACGGTTTGTATCGGTCAGGCCGCATCAATGGGTTCATTGTTGCTGACAGCAGGTGCTGCCGGTAAACGCTATGCATTGCCAAATGCGCGCGTCATGGTTCACCAGCCTTCCGGTGGTGCACAGGGTCAGGCAACCGACATTGAAATTCATGCTAAGGAAATTTTGAACCTGCGTCACCGCTTGAACAACATAT
>CAXGXG010000171.1:0-4333 GCA_964013525.1 uncultured Alphaproteobacteria bacterium
GCTTGTCGCCATCAGGTATAAGTGTTTTTTTGTCATCCGCGAAATCTGGTCTCTAGCGTTTTTGTTCAGGCATTATGACGATTATAGGTTATGTTTTCAACCTTTTAAATCGAACCCGTATCTTTGAATTTGCGTCGGGATGTATAGACAACCCCGGGTCTGTATTGTCCGATAATCCACCTGCGAAAGGCACGGAGAGCCGATGGAAATGTCAGGCCGCGACGTTCTAACAATACGAAAATTGCTGTGACCGCAATGGCCAGCAGGATCGTCCACTTGCGAAAATGCACCAAGACCAGCGCCCACAAAAAACCGGCACGTGCATCAATGCGGAAAAACCGCGCTGATTTCATAGTATTGCGCCAATGCCATCCTGTCGAACTGTCAGCCATCCTGATCCTCCGCTTGCTGATATTTGCTACTTTGGACATAGGTCATATAGTGACGTTTATCAATCTCGCCCTTGTCATAGGCACGCTTGGCTGATTCTTCCATTGTGCGGCCTTGGGTTTTCACCATCTGCATAACTTCATAAGACCAGCGGTCAAAATCCATATTCAAAAGCTTTTCACGGATGCTTTCGTCAAAAACCAGCCATTCGCGCAAGCCCACACGCCCGCCGCCGATTTTCGGTGCCAGTGTCTGTGTGACGATCATGCGCAAGGTTTCCATCAAACTGTAGGCCCGTTCTGAACGTTCCGCCGGTTCAAAGGTTGAAACCATACGCCGGATGGTCGCGGCCACGCCTGTTGTGTGAACGGTTGCATAAACTGTGTGTCCCGTCTGTCCGGCCTCAATCGCGGCGGACATGGTTTCACGGTCACGCGCCTCACCCACCAGGATAATTTCCGGTTTACGGCGCAACGCGTTTCGAACACCGGCCGCAAAGCTTGGCAAATGGCGCGGAATTTCGGTTTGCGCCACCAATGAACGGTTGGATCGGATCGTGTCATAGATAAATTCAATCGGCGCTTCATAGGTCAGCATTTTGCCGCAGCCCCGTTCCAACAACATGCGGTTGCCCGCCGCAAGCAAGGTTGACTTACCTGACCCTGTCGGGCCCGTCACCAAAACCAGTCCCTGACGCGGGTGCCAGTTGTCAATAATGTCTTGTTCAATAAAGATATCCTGCATCGTCGGGGGGGTTGTTGGCAGCGAACGCATTGTCACCTGAACGCCGTCGCGCCCTTCAACCAGAACGGCTGTGATGTTTACACGAAAACGTTTACGGTGGAAACGGTCGACCATCACCTCGTATGAAATATCAATATCCTGACCACCGGCCAGTCTTGCCAAAGCCTCCGGCCCATAGAGCTTAGTGACCAGCGCACTCATATCGGCCGCATCCAGGCGGCGATAGGTGGCCGGGTATAAAACCCCGTTAATTTCATTATAAACACGGCGGTTCGACTGAAAGGTCACGTCGGATGAGCCCTTTTCCACAGCCCAGATCAGAAAAGGATCAATATGATTTTCGGCAAAGCGGTCCGGCTCGTCCGGCCAGGTTTCCTTGACGTCATCAATTCCTTTTTTTAATAAACTGACTGGTTTTTTCATGTGGTCTGGCGATAGGCCCAAGAATTAAAAGGTGAAGCCAACACGCCACCGGCGCGCTGAACATTGAATAGCCATTCTATCATAGGATATCTAAACAAATGGCTAAAGCTCTTTTTACGCAAACCCCAATCCGACGCGCTGGTAAAATTGACATAAACCCGTATTTGGGCTATTATTTTTGCTGAATACAATTAAAGGATCCAGCCACATGAGCACCAAAACCATTTTCGATTGCGTCGCGGAATCCAAAACTATGGACGAATTGTCCGGCTGGTTAAAGACAACCATTGGCCTAAATCAGGAACTGACCAAAGCGTTTCGTGAACGGGCCTGGGCGCTTCATGAACAAACAGACGTTTTAAATCCGCGCATTCCTGATGTCAGCCGCCAGTTTTCCGATCATGCCGCCAAAAAAGACATTCCTGCGCTCAGAGCTTTGCAAAAAAAGGCCTGTGAAAGCCGCAATGCCTATGTCAAACACTCCATGTTTTTTGACCTTTTAACGAAAAAATCCACGGATCCGATTGCAACGATCATGCTCTCGCAATATACCAGTTACCTTCAAGGTGGCGCAGCAGAAAGCCTGACATTAATCCACCGCATCCGCGATCAGATCAATAAGCCCAAGCTTTAAAATTTAAATGAATTTACGTTTACCGGTCCAGCGCTTTCCACGCTTCGGGTGATGTATTGAATGCGGACGGGCCTGTAATCCGGATCGCGCGGTCGCCAACACGCATCACCTCGCCACCGCCGGTCACACCGCGGTCTTCATGCAATGCGTAGGGTGATGACACCAGCCCTTTGGCTAGCAGCATCTTGTAACGCACCATACCGTTAAAGTCGGCCGTCAGACGGTTGAGGTTGGCATCAAACATTTCATCGGCCTGCGAATATCCTTTTTCCCAGCCTTCAGCAACCCAATCGGACCAACGGATTTCTTCTTCCTGATCGCGCGGCCACAAAATAGACGGCGGGGGTTTCACTTCGCTCCAGTCGTGGCGCAAGTATTGACGCCAGTTACGCGGCGCTGTCGTGATCTTGGCATTTTTACTGATATTGTAGATACGGTCCGATACGGCCGCTTCCAGCCCGTCATCAACCACTGTCAAGGCATCGATAGATTCCTTGATGATCGGCGGTTCAATCATCATGCCTGATGGCGCGTGGATCAAAAGCTGGCGGAAATCAAATACGCGGTCCAGCGCGTCTTCATAACCGGTCAGGCTCTCCATAATTTCGAAATTGCGTTTGGCCAAGCCGCCGCGCGCACCGAATGACAGGGCCGCTTCACGCTGGGCTTCACGACGGATATCCAGATCAACCGCATCCAGATCATTGCCATCTTCTAACGGAAAATCAGACGCGCCCCTGTTGCCAAAGGTGCGTTCAACACGTTGCAGCTCATCCAGAACATAGGGTGCAGGTGTTTCAATTTGGGAGGGCTGATAACGGTAGACGTCGGAACCCTGTGCCGCGGCGGGCATGGCAGATGACAGGGCCATCACCCCGGCAAGTCCAAATGCACCAGCAGCAATTTTGATTTTATCCATCATGTTGGGACGCATAATTGATTTCAATTAATTGTTGATTGGAATCGACGATCACGGTTGCACGTTGCCCGGCCTGAAGACCGATATCACGCAAAACTTCGATTACAGGTTTGTTCACCGCCACGACATCAACCACAACCGGAACCGGCGGGGCCTCTCCCTGAACCAAAAAGCGATAGGACGCACGGTCTGCCAGTTGCCTGGCCACAGGCTCAATCGGGCCCGTCCATTCCAGTGATATGGAACGCATCAACTGAACCGGTGCCTTGGGCACGGGATCAATCGTGACGGTCGGTTCACGTTTTTGTTCTGTTGCGGCCAATGTGGCAAGAGCCGTTGACGCACGGTCCACAGCCTCGGCCAGGCGCAGGCTGACGCTGTCAGGCTCAACCGCAACCTGATTGTCAACACGTGGTGGCAACGGGTTACACGCTGCGGCCATTGCCGCAATAACAAAAAGGGGTATGATTTTCTGGAAAGACATGCGTTTTTAAGACCTGAATTTTCGTTGTCTGCGTTCGAAAAGCGTAAAACCTATATTAATCAAGATTCCCGCAATTGCAATTCATTAATGGGTTTTCCAAGTTGGCATCGATCCACCCGCCGGACAACTACCGCACCCGCACAACCCGCATATCGGCCAGCTGTGTATCCGGCTTGGCCAGCAGGCCCTTGCGCTGCATGGCATCTATCACCTTACGGCGATAGGGAAGCCCGTATTTGGGTGTGGCCGAATGGTAATGCATAATCCCTGTATAAAGGCTGCCGGCGCGGTCGCTTTTGTTCTTTAAAATCCATGCGGCGACATGAATATTGGTGCAGGCATCATCGCGCACCCATTGATAGGCTGTTTTGTAGGGAATGTTCCAATGTTTTGCCAGTTCGGGAATCCAGAGCGTATTGATCTGCATCGGGCCCAAATCGTAGGTGTCGTTCGTATTGCGCACCTGTTGGCCGACCTTGCCGCCTTCCACATCCATAATGCCCATCAGGACAGCCGGCGGAACCATATAGGTCTGCGCCGCCATAAAAATGCATGTAGCAAAAACTTGAGAAAGCATGATGTTTAAATTCCCTACCTGATAAAATCAGCCAATATCATCATAGTATTTTCGGGCACCCCTGCAATCACTTTTATCTGGCTGTCGGCGGGTGCACGGTAAATTGTAAACGGTACGCTGTTCATTTTGCGTTTTGAAAAAATGCCTGAATTGACATTTACC
>CAXGXG010000172.1:0-4324 GCA_964013525.1 uncultured Alphaproteobacteria bacterium
TGTCCGTACTGTCGTTGTCATCCGGTGTGATCATGTCATCAAACAGTGCCATGCGCCACCTTTGCATCTTTACCTGACTTGATCCCGTATTTAAGCTCCAGGATCTGTTTCAGCTGATCAAATATGTCTTCCTGACTTTGGCTTGCATCAACAATGACGCAGCGTTTCGGGTCGTTTTTGGCAATATTCAAAAACCCCTTTCGGACCTTTTCGTGAAAGCCAAGGCCTAAACGCTCGTACCGGTCCTCGGTGCTTTCACTCAAATCCAATGACATCTGGTTTTGCTTGCCTGACCGCTTTAACCCCTCTTCAGGGTCAATATCCATGATAAATGTCAGGTCAGGCGAGAACTCTTCGGCAATCATGAAATAGAGCGCCTCAATCGTGTGCGAGCCAAGACCCAGAGCATCGCCCTGATAGACACGGCTGGAATCGACAAACCTGTCTGAAATGACCCATTTTCCTTTCTCAAGGGCAGGCCAAATCTTTTTGGCCAAATGTTCACGGCGTGCTGCAAATAACAACAGGGCCTCGCTCATCGGGTCCCAGTCACCACCCTCCCGCTGGACCAGAAGGTCGCGGATTTTTTCCGCCTCAGGTGTGCCGCCGGGTTCGCGTGTCACGATACAATCAATACCTTTACCAGTCAGGTAACGATGCAGGTTTTGGATTTGGGTGGTTTTACCTGTTCCCTCGCCCCCTTCCAGGGTTATAAATCTGCCGCGCGTCATAAGAGGCGTGCTCCGATCTCGCTATTACTGGTGTTTTCCTAGAACCATATAAGTCAATTTGGTCATGACCTTGGGGAAAATGCCCAAATCATCAACGGCGGTCTTTGCAACCAGATCGTAACGCTGCGTTTCAAGGCCGGGGGCATCAATACGCAAAGTTCCCACTGTCTCCCCCTCTTCGATCGGGGCATAAACAGGGTCCTGATATTCAACAACAACCTTCAACTCGTCTTCTTGCGGTTTATAAAGGTTGATGGAAACATCCTGCTTGACGGTTACAGGAACTGTTTTTGTTTCACCGTAAACAACATCAATTTTTTCTACATCCGAACCGGCATTAAACAGGTTCAGCTTTTCAAAACTGTTAAAGCCCCATTCAATCAGGCGCGCACTTTCAGATGCACGCATGCGGGAGCTATCCAAACCATTGACAACCAAAATCAACCGGCGGCCGTCACGTTCGGCAGAGGCCATTAGGCCATATCCCCCAGCCTCGGTATGGCCAGTTTTGATACCGTCAACACCCATGTTTCTGTACAACAACGGGTTACGGTTTGGCTGCTTAATATCGTTATAGGTGAACTCTTCAATGCTGAACAGTTTGTAATATTCAGGATAATCATCAATCAGATGTTTGGCCAGAAGTGCCAAGTCATGTGCGGTTGAATAATGATCAGGATCTGGCCAACCGCTGGCATTTTTAAACTGGGTGTTTTTCATGCCGATGTTTTTAGCCATCTGCGTAATGGATCTGGCAAAGTTTTCTTCTGACCCGGCCAACCCCTCGGCCAATACGATTGTCGCATCATTACCGGACTGAACAATCACTCCTTTTAAGAGGTCCTCGACGCTGACATTGCTGTTCACCTCAACAAACATCTTGGACCCACCCTTGCGCCATGCCTTTTCTGACACTGGCAGGGTATCGCTTAATTGAATGCGCCCTTCATCCAATGCCTTGAAAACGGCATAGGCTGTCATCGTCTTGCTCATGGAGGATGTCGGCATGCGTTCATCAGGATTTTTCGCCATCAGAATTTCGCCCGTCTCGGCATCCATGATAATCGCGCTGGAAGCCGGCGTCGTAATATCAATCGCAGCAGATACAGGATAGGCAAATGTAAGGATGGCCAGGGCAAACAGGCCCGCAAAAATGTTTCTCATCGGTTGTCTTTCTTATGATGGTCTTGATGTTTTGCCAAGACTACCAAATCACAACCGTGAAATCAATTCAGCAGATCCCGAATTCCAACTGTTATTCAACAATGATTTGGGCGTTTTTCTGGCCGTATTTTATAACCTTGGCCAAAACGCGATCCGCTTCGCTCACCCGTTCCATTGGACCCAACCGCACGCGATAAAATGTGCCGCCGTTAATGTCGGCTTCGGATATATTCACCACGCCATATTCTGCCAGTCTGGATGCAAGGCGTTCAGCATTGTGATAATCACCGAATGATCCGGCCTGAACATAAAGGTTATGGCTGGTAACCGGTTGTTGTGTCACGACCGGGTCCGGAACAAAATGTCCGTCATCATAATGTCCGGCCACATGGGTCTCTTGCATGAAATCAAGTTGGTTCAGGAAATCCATTTCGCTGTCAGGCGCTTTTAAAGCTTTGTTTTCCAGCTCCTCGGGCGTCATATCGTCCAGTTCCGAGACCTCAATCGTTTCAATGGAAAGGTCCAGCGGCTCGCTCGTGATAATTTTATTTTGGGATCTAACCACATCGGGACGCAGGGTTGTCGGCAGCGGCAGAGCTTCGGCATCATTCAGCAAAATGGCAGGTTCAGGACGTCTGGCAACAGGTGTTGGTAAACGGCCGGAACGGTTCAGGCCCGCCACATCGATACGGGATGTATCCTTGCCTGCCTTGGCTGCCGCGGCAATCTGGCGGCTTTCATTCCCCAAAACATCAAGACGAACCTTGGCTGTTCCGCTCTTCTTAAAGCCCAATAGATCCGCACCGCGGGACGACAAATCAATCACACGTCCCGGGTGAAATGGCCCCCGGTCATTGATCCGAACAACGATGGAGCGGCCGTTCTCCAAATTGGTCACACGAACCAGGGACGGCATTTGTAACGTTTTATGGGCAGCTGTCAGCTCAAACTGATCATAGGTCTCGCCGTTCGCTGTTTTTTTTCCGTGAAAGTTCGGACCGTACCAGGATGCAATTCCTGTTTCGGTAAAACTGAATGTCTCCTGCGGGATGTAGGTCTTACCCTTAATTTCATAAGGATTACCAACCTTGTACTTCCCCACACTAGGTGTGGAGCCGCGCATCACTTTTTTCGTATAATGTGACGCCAGTTTGGTTTGCGAACAGGCCGACAGCCCTAAAACAGCACACAATAAAATAACTGCGCAAGATCCCCGTTTTAACATTATTCCCCCGTGTTTTTTTCTTATTTAGTAGGCGGAAATGGCATCCGCAAGAAGGCCAACAGATGTGGCGAAATAGGTCGAGCGGTTCCATTTCATGATGGTTCTATAATTGTTATACACCAAATAAGCTGAATTGCCCTCGCCATCCGGTTGAACCAGCGACGCCTGCATTCCGTCCACCATTGGCAAATCATTACCATTGGCTTTGCGAACGCCCAAGCGCTGCCATTCAGCCAGTGACTTTTTTACATCCAGATCAAAGTATGAACGTGACAGGTTGGCTGGCACTTCGACCAGACGCCCCCAACGTTCATCACCATTCCAGCCACTTTTTGACAGATAATTGGCAGCTGATGCAAAAACATCTGCACGGGTATTCCAAATATCGCGACGGCCATCGCCGTTGAAATCTTCGGCAAATGTCAGAAAACTGGATGGCATGAATTGGGATTGTCCCATGGCCCCTGCCCAAGAGCCCTTCATATCTTCGTAGGAGATGTGCCCCTCATCAATAATTTGAAGTGCATTCATCAGCTCACTCGTGAAAAATTCAGCGCGTCGGCCATCATAGGCCAGCGTTGCAAGTGCATTAATGACATCAAAGCCACCTGTGTTCGACCCGTAATTGGTTTCAATCCCCCACAGGGCAACGATATATTGCGGCTGAACATTATATTTTTCAGACACTTCATTTAACAACGCCTGGTTTTCGCGCATCATTTTGCGTCCGCGCGCTATGCGCAGGTCGTTCACGATATTTCTGCGATATTTGGCAAATGTCATTTTGCCTTCTGGCTGTTTGCGGTCCAGCTCAATAATGCGATCAATCGGCTTGATATTTGAATTTAACGCCACCTGGACGGTTTCAGGGCTGATCCCCTTTTTCAGGGCCGCTTCGCGGGTTTGGTCCATCCATGTGCCAAAATCCTGCGTTGCAGCAAGACCTGGTTTTGAAATCATAAATGCGAGCGCCAAACCGCCCAGCAACAAAAGTGCGCGTGTCATTATCATGTTTTATACTCCGTTCGATCAATTCAAAGATTAAGCTATGGCCGCGCGGATGAAAAGCAAATAAATTTTTCTGTCCTCAAAAAAATGGCTTTTCATTTATTTCAAAGGATGTTAAAAAATGGGCACTTCAATCGAAGATATGCGGAGAGATGGCAGAGCGGTTGAATGCACCGGTCTTGAAAACCGGCATGGG
>CAXGXG010000173.1:0-4317 GCA_964013525.1 uncultured Alphaproteobacteria bacterium
TACCATTTCCACCGCAGGATATCAAGCGATTCTTGACTTTTTGCTCGCGGTTTGAGAATGGATAAGATAAGCTGACGCAAACAATAAAGGCAAGGTTTAATGGAGTTTCCAAACATCGATCCGGTCGCTATCGACCTCGGCTTTTTTCAGATCCGCTGGTATGCCTTGGCGTATTTGGGTGGCTTTCTTGGCGGCTGGTTTACAGCTGACCGCCTTGTGCGCCTTTATCCTGATGGAACACGTCCCAATCGTAACGACATCGAAAACCTGGTGACGTGGGTTGTTATCGGCGTGGTTCTGGGCGGACGCCTCGGATATGTATTGTTCTATAATCTGTCGTATTTCATCGAGAACCCTGGCCAAATCTTACAAATGTGGCGGGGGGGAATGTCGTTCCACGGTGGTATGCTAGGCGTATTGATCGGTATTTCCACTTATGCCTTGATTCAGAAAATCTCTCTCCTTCGGGTGGGGGATGTGGTTGCGGCTGTCGTTCCTATCGGATTAGGGCTTGGGCGGCTCAGCAACTTTATCAACGGTGAGCTCTATGGTCGCCCGACAGATGCCCCTTGGGGTGTTATTTTCCCACACTCCGGCGACGGCATACCGCGCCATCCCAGCCAGCTTTACGAAGCCGTATTAGAAGGATTGGTTCTGTTTACCATCCTAAACCTGATGCTGAGAAAAGAGTCTATCCGCAACCGTCCGGGTATAGTCATAGGAATGTTTGGCGTTCTCTACGGGGCATTCCGGATATTGATCGAGTTTTTCCGCGAACCGGACGCCCATATCGGTTATCTGTGGGGTGGAATTAGCATGGGTCAGTTGTTAAGTTTGCCAATGATTATAATTGGCGGCGCCCTTATCACATTTGCGATATACGGTGGCCGTGCTCAAAAACATCATTAAAGAAAATATCCTTCACACAGGCCCCATGACGATTGCCGACTATATGGCATGTTGTTTGGGGCACCCCGAATACGGATATTACATGTCACGCGATCCCTTTGGGCGAAGCGGGGATTTTACGACCGCGCCCGAGGTTTCGCAAATGTTTGGGGAGATCATCGGCGCATGGATCAGCCAAGTCTGGCAGGATATCGGCGCGCCTTCAGATTTTGCATTGGTTGAAATGGGGCCAGGCCGTGGAACGTTGATGCGCGATATTTTACGGATTTGCTGCAAGAATATGGATTTTAAGAATGCAGCAGACGTCCGGTTGATTGAGACCAGTCCTGTGCTGTCAAAGCAACAACAAGCCACACTTTCAGGTTATGACGTGAAATGGCAAAACGAATTTCACGATGATTTTGACAAGCCTATCATCTTCATCGCTAACGAATTGCTGGATGCCTTGCCCATTCACCAGTTTGTCAAGAAAAGCGCAGGCTGGCAGGAGCGTTATATCGGATTAAGCCGCGACAGTAACCTTGAGGTCCGTTTGGCAGCACCGTCCTTTGACCCACGGCTTGCCTTTCAGGGCCGCGATTACGAGCCGGATACGATTGTTGAGCTTTGCCCTGCCGCTCTACAACTGGTTCGTAAGGTGGCCGGCCAAATCAATAGGGGTGGTGGCGCGGGACTTTTCATTGATTACGGCTCCGCCAAAAGCGGCATCGGTGATACGGTTCAAGCCATGAGTGGGCACGCATATGCAGATATTCTGGCTGATCCCGGCAACGCAGACATCACAGCTCATGTTGATTTCGAGCGTCTGCGCAATATTTCATTAAAAGCCGGACTGGAAACGCCTGATATTGTCGGTCAGGGTGCCTTCCTTAAACGTTTGGGCATTGAATTGCGCGCCGAGATGTTGAAAGCACAAAACCCTGAGAAGTCAGAAGACATTCAGTCCGCTCTTCGCAGGCTGATTCATAATGATGAGATGGGGCAGCTGTTTAAGGTTTTGGGAATGGGGCAACAACAACTACAACTCGCAGGGTTTGGAAATGTTTATATATAAAGATGAAGCCCTTTTGGGTATCAAACACATTCGACACGGGTTTTTTGGTCGTCAGGGCGGTATCAGTTCTGGCGAGTATGACAGCTTGAACGTGGCCTTTACCAGTACAGACGATAAATCCAACGTTACTGAAAACAGAAAAATCATTACTGAAAAACTGGGCGCGCAGACGTTGTCCAGTTGTGATCAGATTCACAGCGCCGATATTGTAAATATCAGCGCCAACAATGCCCTAAACACGCCGATGCCGCGTGCAGATGGGATGGTGACGTCTGTTAAAAACATTGCCTTGGGCATTAAAACAGCAGATTGCCTGCCCGTTTTGGCCGCAGATCGTTCGCGACCTGTTATTGGTGCGGTTCATGCCGGATGGCGTGGGGCGCATTCACAAATTGTTGGTAACATGATCAAACGCATGATGGCACATGGCAGCGCGGTTGAAGATATTTACGTGGCTGTCGGACCCGCCATCCATCAAAAGTCTTATGAGGTTGATGCCGGATTTTTAAAAAACTTTACGGACCAGCATGACCAGAACAAACGCTTTTTTGAACCCTCAAACAAAGCCGGACATTATATGTTCAATTTGCCCGCCTATACTGTTTACTGGCTGAAGCATGACTACCCATCCATTGGGCATGTCGGGATCAGCCAGTATGACACCTATTCAAACCCTGATAAGTTCTTTAGCTATAGACGGGCAACGCATGAGAATGCAAATGATTATGGCCGCCAGATGTCTGCCATTACATTGGTTTAGGATTTACTTTTACAATTGGCATTGATACGCTTGATATTAACGTCATATTCACTGTAACGAGGCTGCTAAAATGAGTGCGAAGAAGATGAAAATATTATCCTGCAGCAGCAACGAGCCTTTGGCACAGGACATCGCCAAATACATCGGCATCGACCTGGTTGAACGTAACATTACACAGTTTTCAGATGGCGAATATTTTATCGAGATCCTGGAAAATGTGCGGGGAGAGGACATCTTTGCGGTGCAATCCACGTCGAACCCGTCCAATCAACATTTGATGGAGCTTTTGATCACGATTGATGCCCTGCGCCGTGGATCGGCCAAACGCATAACCGCAGTTATCCCATACTATGGCTATGCCCGTCAGGATCGCAAAACAGGCCCACGGACACCGATCACGGCCAAACTGGTTGCAAATCTTCTTACCACTGCCGGTGCCGACCGTGTCTTAACACTTGATCTGCATGCCGGCCAGATTCAGGGATTTTTTGACATTCCGCTGGACAACCTGCATGCCGGACATCCGATTTTTGTTCCTGCCGTTCAGGAACGTTTGGACCCCAAGGGTGGCCCGTTGATGATTGTATCGCCCGACGTCGGCGGTGTGGTGCGCGCCCGCGCCATGGCGAAGAAGATGGATGCCAATCTGGCCATTATTGATAAACGCCGTGAAAAAGCCGGCATTTCCGAGGTTATGCATGTTATCGGGGATGTTCAGGGGTGCCAATGCGTTTTGGTTGATGATATTGTTGATTCTGCCGGTACGCTGTGTAACGCAGCGCGCGCGCTCATGGAAAAGGGAGCATCATCTGTTACCGCAGTCTCAACACATGGTGTTCTATCCGGGGAGGCCATATCACGCATTGAAAAATCGCCCATGCGTGAATTGCTGATCACCGACAGCATTTGTGCCACCGATGGACTGAAATCCAGCACCAAGATTAAACAGCTTAGCGTTGCCCCTTTGCTGGGCGAGGCCATTCTTCGCATTACTGAAGACCGGTCAGTATCATCGCTGTTTGACATGGTTTTACCGCGCCGCGCCTAATTTTCGATTTTTAAGGACTGAATCCTTGCTTTCTGGTGCATATCCTGTATATTGCGCGCATGGCGGAGGTCACCCCTGGAGGCTCCGCGGTAACAAATCAATGTCATTTTAAGGAGATTTACCATGGCAAAAACTTTTGAACTCAGCGCACAAAAGCGTGAAGAGGCAGGCAAGGGGGCCGCTCGTGCAGTTCGTCGTGAGGGACGTGTCCCTGCGGTGATTTACGGCGGCAACGAAGAGCCTGTAATGGTTTCACTTGAAGAAAAAGATGTCGTTCGTGAATATCACAACGGTAACATCTTCACAAACATCTGCGAGATGGATGTCGCCGGTGAAAAATTTAAACTGTTGGGTCGTGACCTGCAGATGCATCCGGTTTCTGACCGTCCGTTGCACGCAGATTTCTTGCGCGTAACCAACAAAACCAAGATTAACGTTGATGTTCCGGTGAACTTCATCAACGAAGAAAAATGTCCAGGCCTTGAAGACGGTGGTATTCTTTCCGTTGTGCGCCGTGACGTTGAAGTTGTATGTCGTGCGATCGCC
>CAXGXG010000174.1:0-4310 GCA_964013525.1 uncultured Alphaproteobacteria bacterium
GTGATATACAGGCATTCAGGTTCTTCACCGCCTGCGTTGATCCTTTCAGGTTAACGCTGACATCTAAATCCCCACCACGAATGTTTAAAGTATGTCCGGCCTTGAAGCTACGGATGAAATCCGCATCCTTGCCGATGTAGAATAGCGCTGACTGCACACCATTTGTAACAGGAAGAGAATGATTATAAATAGTATCAACAGAAAGCGTTACACGCTCCGCCAAAACTGTATTTTGCACACCCGTAACCGCGGCTGAGATCGCCCCGTTTACATCCCTCGCCAAAACAAGGTTCCCCGCCTCTGACAGGTTTTTGCGAAGCGTACAAAATGCGGGTGCCGCATCCGTCGAACGTGTTTCCTGAATGGTCCAGTCAGATGCAGCCTGAGAGGCGTTTGAATAACCGCCCAAGAAAAGAAGGCTGAGCCCAAGCCCAGCCATCATAGAAAACCGGAAATGGGATTGATTACATTCCGCCATTGTTCTGATCTGTAAACATTCCGTCGAATGTAATGCTTTCCGCATTCTCATCCAATGGTGCGGTTTCAAATTGCGGTTCCACATTGACTTCACGTTCATTTGTAAAGACACGCGTGCGGTTCACGCGTAAGCGGTTTGGCTGATAGAGCGCTTCACCCTGCGCACTGTTGATATTCAGGTTGTCGAGCTGAAGCAGACTTGAGGTCACGTTGGTTTCATATTCCGCATTGATCAGCATATTGCCGCCGGCACGTGGTTCATATTCCTGCATCAGCTTGTCAATAAAACCTGTTGCACGTTCGTAGTTTTCGCCACCATCGCGAACATCAATCCTGGTATCGGATGCCGCACGGACCTGTGGCTGTTCAGGAACGGTGGTTACAGAAACGGGTTGTACAACCGGCGCATCCGGTTTCGCAATCGCGGTTGCATTTTGCGGCTGGAGGGAAACAGGCTCCCTTGCGATACGCGCCATATTACCCGATGTCGTCACCCGCGCACCGTTAGCGACGGAAGTATCCAACTGAGCATTGGCATTGGCATTTGCTGATACGGCAGGTGTTGCTGCCTGGACACGTTTGAGTGTGCTGATCTCTTGCTGTGTGTCGCGCAAACGTGATGTCAGCATTTCAACTTCACGCTCTGCGTTGTCAGCCAGGTCTTGTGCCTGCATTGCAGCGGCTTCGGCCTCTGCTGCGCGCTGTTCAAGAGCTTGAACGTCTGCATTTGGCGTCTCTAACGGCAGCTCCATCTGAGCCGCCTGAGGATTGGCCTGCAATTCCTGAGCTGCGGTCATTTCACTGCGCGCTTTCGCTTCTGTCAGGGCGTCGGCTTCCTGTCGCGCAACCTCGGCACGTGCCGCCTGCTCTTGGCGAAGGGTCGCCAGTTCTTGATTCAGGCGCGCGATTTCGGCTTCGCGTGCGGTCAACTCACCGGACAGCGCTTCAATTTTCGTAACTTGCGCATCTGTTGTCGTCTGGACAGCCGCCTGGCCTGCGCTCATGTCAGCACGTTCTTGCTCCAGCAGGCGTAGACGTTGTTCACTCTCGGAACGGCTCAGGCGCAACGCTTCATTTTCCTGACGCAACTGTTGCAAACGATTTTCCATGTCCTGTTCGGCACCGGCGTTATCAGGCAAAGCCATGCGGCGTTTTTCTATCCACTCGGCCTCTTGCGCCTGTGCGCGCGCCTGACGTTCAAGGTCAGCCTGCTGCATCATCAATTCCTTTTGAATGACGGACACAGGCACATTATCTTCGGTCACGCCACTGACATTGGACAGGGCCTCTATACGCGCACGACGCATCTTCTCCTGCGCTTCCAGGGCCTGCACTTCAAGTTCAGGGTTATTGGAAGCTTGAACATTCACATCCGCATCCGTGTCTGCTGTTGCACGCTCGCGCGCCACAACATCGGCTGCGGCGGATGTTTCAGCTTGCGCCATCACAACGCTTTCCGGCTTAACAGACGGCACAGCCCCCGCCGCCGGTGCAACGCGATTTAATTCAACCGGTGTTGTGGTTACAACCTCAATCTCTTCAATTGGGGCGTTCCAGACGATTTCATCACGTGTGGTCGTAACTTCAGCAAGCTCGACAGTTTTCTGTTCAGGTGCCAGATTAGCCACGGGCAAATCAGCACCTTTGACTTTGGCAGTCACGGTTGTTTCCATTTTTGCCGTTGTATCGATAGGTCTTTCGATTGAGGTTTCAATCGGCAAGCCCTCAGCCATTTCGACGGTCTCAGCGGTTTCAACCGTTAGAATTGGCGTTTTTGCAACCATTTCAACAGGTGCAGCCGCTACATCCGGGCCAATAGCCTGGGGAACATCTGCCTGCGCATGGCGCATCTCAACACTCGGCATTTTCAAATTGCTGACACAATCGATCAACTTGGCCGCTGATTTATCAAATGCGGCCAGCGACATACGTATTTCAGTGTCCGGCAAGCTGACATTGACGCGTCCGCCACTTTTTAAGGCAGACAAAATCAGCTCTTCCTTGCCCAACTGAACGACCAATGAACGTGCGTTCACAGCCACAGCTTCGGACTGAAGGTTATAGCCATCGCTGTGTGTCAGGGTTATTGGCAAACGGCTACCGGTTTCAAACCTGCTTTGGGGGAAATCAATAGCAATGGAATGTGAACCGGCCTTGGTCTTGGCCACGGCAAGGGTATATCCCTTTTCAAATTTATTGACGGTGACACAGTAAGGCGTATGTGTTTGCGCGTTCGCGCTCACCTCGCCCACCTGCCATTCGGTCAGCGGCCGGATCATGCCAACATTGCCAAACGATGCGGCAACTGCGGGCGCAGCTGTAAGCGCGGTTGATGACATGAAAACGCCGAAAACGGCTAAAAGATGTGACTGCTTCATAATACCCCTGATAGAAAGCGAAATTAGACTTTCCCCTTAAAATTCAGTTAATTTTGCAATACTTACATAAAAAAAACCAGTGTTTTCTAGGAGGAAACCGAAATTTATGTAACAAAAATTGCTATTTTTTAACGAATCTGCGTTACATTCTATACATGGATGAGAATCAGAAAGATTTTGAGCGTCTGAAACGCGCATTTAATATCAAAGATGGCGAGGATATCTGGGTCTTTGCCTATGGGTCTTTAATGTGGAACCCCGACTTTGTTTTTGAAGAGGTTCAGCCCGCACATGTGTGCGGTTATCACCGCCGCTTTTGCCTGAAATGCGATTACCACCGCGGCAAACCGGAGGCCCACGGGTTGGTCCTTGGCCTCGACCGTGGTGGGTCCTGCCATGGCCTTGCCTATCGTTTGGCACCACAGCACCTGCACAAGGCCTTAAGCATGTTGTGGAAGCGTGAAATGTGGGTGGCAGACGCCTATCTGCCGCGCCGCGTGCCCGTCACGATAAATAACGATTTCGAAAACAAAATCCCGGCTTGCGTTTTTGTCAGCAATCCGAAGTCCTCCTATTACTACGATGAAAAATGCCGTAAAAAAGCCGCCGAAATTATCTCAAAGGCAAATGGCCTGCGTGGCAGCAATTTCGAATATCTGGAACGCACCGTTCACAGCCTGCGTGATTACGATATCCATGACCCGCAGATTGAAGATATCTATAATCACACCCTGACCTCTCAGGATGCGCTGGTAACCGCAGAAATTTCTTAGGAAGTCAGTTTGAAACAAACATAAAAAACCCCGCGAAATGCGGGGCTTTTTCTTATTCTTAAATCAGGGAATGATCAGTTGGTAGAGACTTCCTTACCATCCCAATCATAACGTTGAATGTCTGCACCGTCGCGCAAGTTTTCAACCAAGTTGTTCACAACATCCTGCTGCATTTGCTGACGCAAAACAGGCTCCATCTCTTCGAATGTCGGGACCTGGCGATTACGAACATCTTCAACCATAATCACGTGCCAGCCGAATTGTGTCTTCACAGGCTCTTCGGAATAGGTGCCGGCTTCGGTGGCAAAGGCAACATTTGAAAATTCAGGAACCATTGCATCCTTGGTAAAGTAACCCAAGTCACCACCGTTTGAAGCCGTTGGGCCGGTTGAGTTTTCGCGTGCAAGTTCAGCAAAATCCGCACCATCATCCAGCTGCGCAATCAGCGCGTTTGCTGCATCTTCTGTTTCAACCAGAATGTGGCGTGCGCGTACTTCCTTAACATTTGCGTTGTCTGATTTCATCTGCTCATACTCTGCGCGCAAAGCTTCTTCTGTCATTTGCTCTTCCAAATAACGCTCAACGTATAGGCTGCGGGCAATTTGTTCGCGCGCTTCGGCCAAACGCTGTTCAACCTCAGGATCGGTTGCAATGCCGCTGGCATCGACACGGTCCTGCAACA
>CAXGXG010000175.1:0-4305 GCA_964013525.1 uncultured Alphaproteobacteria bacterium
CAAACCTTCTTTAAAGTTTGAGATAACCGGTGTTTCAATAATTTCCCCAGACGGCTTGGCCATCAAACCGCGCATCGCGGCCAGCTGGCGAATCTGAGTTGCAGAACCACGCGCACCGGAGTGTGCCATCATGTAAACAGAGTTCATGCCCTTTTCAGGATCAGGCTGCTTAATAACCGCCATCATCTCATCGGCGACACGGTCGGTTGCGGCAGACCAAATATCAACAACTTTGTTGTATTTCTCACCACGTGTAATCAGACCATCCTGATACTGTTGCTCGTATTCAGCGACCTTAGCTTTGGCTTCTTCAATCATGCCGGATTTTGTATCCGGAATAATCAGGTCATCCTTACCAAAGGAAATACCGGCCATACACGCATGTTTAAAACCAAGACCCATCATGCGGTCACAGAAGATAACGGTCTCTTTCTGGCCACAGTGACGGTAAACCTCTTCGATCATTTTCGAGATTTCTTTTTTCGTCAAAATGCGGTTCACAAGATCCAAAGATACGTTTTCATGCTTTGGAAGGATTTCAGCCAAAAGCATACGACCCGGTGTGGTCTCAATAACTTTTTGAATCGGCTTGCCCTCTTCATCAACCGTATCGACACGTGCCTGAACTTTAGCGTGCAGGGATACATCGTCGTTATACAGCGCATGCTGAACTTCACCACCATCAACAAACATCATGCCTTCGCCTTTTTCGCCTTCGTTCATCAACGACAGGTAATAAAGACCAAGAACGATATCCTGAGACGGCACGATAACGGGTTTACCGTCAGCCGGGCGCAAGATGTTGTTTGTAGACATCATCAATGTACGGGCTTCCAACTGGGCCTCAACAGACAATGGAACGTGAACAGCCATCTGGTCACCATCAAAGTCAGCGTTAAAGGCTGTACATACCAATGGATGCAGCTGGATCGCTTTACCTTCGACCAGTACAGGTTCAAAGGCTTGGATACCCAGACGGTGAAGCGTTGGCGCACGGTTCAACATAACCGGGTGCTCGCGAATGACCTCTTCCAGAATGTCCCAGACTTCAGGACGTTGTTTTTCAACCATCTTCTTCGCAGCTTTAATGGTTGTTGCCATTCCGTAAAGCTCAAGACGGTTGTAAATAAACGGCTTAAACAGCTCAAGCGCCATCTTCTTGGGAAGACCACACTGGTGCAGTTTCAGTTCGGGTCCAACCACGATCACAGAACGGCCAGAGTAATCCACGCGTTTACCAAGCAAGTTCTGACGGAAGCGACCTTGCTTACCTTTCAGCATGTCGGAAAGAGATTTCAATGGACGACGGTTCGCGCCTGTAATGGTACGTCCACGGCGACCGTTATCAAACAATGCGTCAACCGCTTCCTGCAGCATGCGTTTTTCGTTACGCACGATAATGTCAGGTGCGCGCAATTCCATCAGGCGACGCAAACGGTTGTTACGGTTGATTACACGGCGGTACAGATCATTAAGATCAGATGTCGCAAAACGTCCACCATCCAGTGGCACTAATGGGCGCAATTCCGGTGGAATAACAGGTACAACATCCATAATCATCCATTCCGGACGCGCGCCTGAGTTCAAGAATGCATCAACAAGCTTAAGACGTTTGATCAATTTCTTGCGTTTGGCCTCAGAACCTGTCTCAGCCAAAGCCTCTTCAATCTTGACCTTTTCTTCTTCAAGGTTGATTGCAGACATGATCTCTTTCAGAGCTTCGGCACCAATGCCGGCACGGAAGGCTTCTTCGCCGTGCTCATCCTGCGCATCGATATACTCTTCTTCGGTCAGCATCTGGAATTTCTTGAGTGGGGTCATACCCGGCTCGATCACAACATAGCTTTCGAAATACAGAACTTTTTCCAGTTCTTTTAATGTCATATCCGCCATCAGACCGATACGGCTTGGCAGAGATTTCAAGAACCAGATGTGGGCAACTGGTGAGGCCAGATCAATGTGGCCCATACGGTCACGGCGGACCTTGGACAATGTGACTTCAACACCACATTTTTCACAGATAATGCCTTTGTACTTCATACGTTTGTATTTACCGCACAAGCATTCGTAATCCTTAATCGGACCAAAAATCTGTGCACAGAACAAACCACCTTTTTCAGGCTTGAATGTACGATAGTTAATCGTTTCGGGCTTCTTAATTTCACCATAAGACCAGGACAATACCTGTTCCGGGCTGGCGATCGAGATTCGGATCTGATCAAAGCTTTGCGGCCCGCTGACTTGTCCAAAAAGGTTCATGACTTCATTCATTTTATGCTCCTCAATTTAAGCTGTTCGCTTATTTTATTTTGTTCAGGTTCAGGACCTTAATTACATTCCGCTTTGCTTCAGATCGACATTCAGACCCAGAGACTTCAATTCCTTGATCAAGACGTTGAAGGATTCCGGAATACCGATTTCAAAATTATCATCACCGCGAACGATCGACTCATAAGCCTTCGTACGACCGGCAACGTCATCTGATTTCACAGTTAGCATTTCCTGCAGAGTATAGGCGGCACCATAAGCCTGAAGCGCCCACACTTCCATCTCACCAAAGCGCTGACCACCGAACTGCGCCTTACCACCCAGCGGCTGCTGCGTGACAAGTGAGTACGGACCAATCGAACGCGCGTGGATCTTGTCATCCACCAAGTGGTGCAGTTTCAGCATGTACATGTAACCGACTGTAACCGGACGATCATATTTCTCACCCGTACGGCCATCAATCAATGTCACCTGACCGGATGTGTGAAGACCCGCACTCTCAAGCGCTTTGTTCAGGTCGTTTTCGTTGGCACCGTCAAAGACAGGGGTTGCCATCGGAACACCCTTACGCAGGTTACCGGCCATTTCGATCCGGGCCTGATCATCAAGGCTCGCAACGTCACGTTTGTAGGTTTCATCGCCATAAGCTGTGTTCAAAACCTTATCCAGATCCTTCAGATCCTTTTCGGATGCAGCCTTGTCCTTGCTCTTCATGTTGTGCTGATAGCTTTCCAGAACGTCGCTGATTTGTTTACCCAGCTGTGCAGACGCCCAACCCAAGTGTGTTTCCAAAATCTGACCCACGTTCATACGTGATGGTACACCCAATGGGTTCAGAACGATATCAACAGGCGTTCCGTCTTCTAGATAAGGCATGCTTTCAGCAGGCAGGATGCGGGAAACCACACCCTTGTTACCGTGACGACCGGCCATTTTATCACCTGGCTGCATTTTACGCTTCACCGCAACAAAGACTTTCACCATCTTCATCACGCCCGGCATCATTTCGTCACCGCGCTGAAGCTTCTCAACCTTGTTTTCAAAACGGTCGTTCAGATCGCTGATCTGTTTGTCGAAGGTTGTGCTCATGTCTTCGATTTTTTCCATGGTTTTTTCATCTTCAACCACCAGATTGCGAAGATCATCGCGCTTCAGACCTGTCAGGTCTTCAGCAGAGAGCTTAGTTCCTTTCTTCAGTCCACCACCGGCTTTGGCCAATGTCTCACCCTTCAGCAGGTTACGCAATGTACCGAAGTAACCACCTTCATAAATGCGGCGTTCGTCGTCACGGTCTTTTGCAAGACGTTCGATCTCTTCACGCTCAATCGACATAGCACGCTGGTCTTTTTCCACACCACGGCGGTTAAAGACGCGCACTTCAACGACTGTACCTGTACCACCCGGCGGCAGGCGCAGGGAGGTGTCTTTTACGTCAGAGGCTTTTTCACCAAAGATCGCACGCAGAAGTTTTTCTTCCGGTGTCATCGGGCTTTCGCCTTTTGGCGTCACTTTACCAACCAGAACATCACCAGGTGCGACTTCGGCACCGACATAAATGATGCCGGCTTCATCCAGATTGCGAAGCGCTTCTTCACCCACGTTTGGAATATCGCGTGTAATGTCTTCCTGACCCAATTTGGTATCGCGAGCCATGACTTCGTATTCCTCAATGTGGATAGAGGTATAGACGTCATCTTTCACAATACGCTCGGACAAGAGAATCGAATCCTCAAAGTTGTAACCGTTCCAAGGCATAAACGCACACAAAACGTTGCGACCCAATGCCAATTCACCCAGGTCTGTCGATGGACCGTCAGCGATAATATCGCCGGCGTTGATCTTGTCACCAACCTTGACCAGTGGACGCTGGTTGATGCAGGTGTTTTGGTTAGAGCGTTGGAATTTTTTCAACGTATAAATATCAACGGTTGATTTTGATGAATCTTTCTCATCCGTTGCGTGGATCACGACGCGGTTGGCATCAACAAAGTTGACGATACCTGTACGGCGCGCAGCGATCGCAGCACCGGAATCTTT
>CAXGXG010000176.1:0-4278 GCA_964013525.1 uncultured Alphaproteobacteria bacterium
TGGGCGATGACTTCATCAACGTCCAAGGCTTCAATAAACAGAGTAGAGCGTTCTTTGAATTCCTGCTGACGGCGTTCTGATTCTTCAGCCTCGGTCATGATATCAATATCCCAACCGCTCAGGATCGAAGCCAGACGGACGTTTTGACCACGGCGGCCAATTGCCAGGCTTAGCATTTCGTCAGGGACGACAACTTCCATACGCTCTTTATCGTCGTCCAGAATAACCTTTTCAACTTCAGCCGGCGCAAGAGCAGATACGACAAAGCTAGCCGGATCTTCTGTCCACTGGATAATATCAATTTTTTCGCCTTGAAGTTCATTAACCACAGCTTGAACACGGCTACCACGCATACCGACACATGCGCCGACAGGGTCAATGCCGCTGTCGCGTGAAATCACAGCAATCTTGGCACGGCTACCCGGATCACGGGCAACGGCTTTGATCTCGATAATGCCGTCATAGATCTCAGGCACTTCCTGTTTAAACAGGCCGGCCATGAATGCCGGGTGTGTACGTGACAGGAAAATTTGCGGGCCGCGTTGTTCCTGGCGGACATCGTAAATATACGCACGGACACGCTCGCCATTTTTCAGGTGTTCGCGCGGCAATGTTTCATCGCGGCGCAGGTACCCTTCGGCGCGACCCAGGTCAACGGTTACATTTCCGTATTCAACACGTTTGATCACTCCGCTAACGATTTCGCCTGCGCGGTCTTTATATTCTTCAAACTGCCGTTCACGCTCAGCATCACGTACTTTTTGCAGGATCACCTGTTTTGCAGTCTGGGCGGCGATACGGCCAAAGTCCAGAGGAGGAAGAGGATCAATAATAAACTGACCGATCTCAGCGTCACCATTAATGCTTTTGGCTTCTTCTAATGTCAGCTGAACGTTCTCAAATTCAGGATCTTCTATGGTTTCCACGATTTCGCGGTAGCGGAACATTTCAATTTGGCCGGATTTACGGTCAATTTTAACGCGGATATCATGATCAACACCGTATTTTGAACGCCCAGCCTTTTGAATGGCTTCTTCCATCGCTTCAATAACGATTTCCTTATCAATGCCTTTTTCGCGTGCGACGGCATCTGCAACCTGAATAATTTCCATTTTTTATACTCCTGTTATAAAAATTGCGGTTTTAACTGTTAATTCTTTTTGTTTCGTTCTTTGGCTTCGCGCTGTGCTTTTAAAAACATGGCTTCAGTCACAATCAGCTTGGCACGGTGCATTTGGGCAAAGGGAAGCTCCACTTCCGACCCGGTATCTTCACGCTCCAGCATGATTTCATCTTTGTCATTCGCGCCCAAAAGCTTGCCTTTGAAACGGCGCTGCCCTTCAACGGCGTTGTCCATCTCAATTTTGGCCAGACGACCTTTGAAACGTTCGAAGTCTTTTAGTTTGATCAGTGGACGTTCCATCCCGGCTGAGCTGACTTCTAGGTTGTAAGTGCCATCAATCCAGTCTTCAACATCCAAAAGGGCAGAGGCTTCACGACTGAAGTCGCTGCATTCTTGAACGCTAACAGGCACTTCATCTTCACGCTCCAGCATAATTTGGAGGCTACGGTGACGTCCTTCGCCACCGAAAACGATGCGAACAATATTCAGTCCGTTTTCATTGGCAACAGGGGCCAGTAATTCTTCTATGCGGTCTAATAATTCCATATCTTTTCCCTGAATTCAGGTAAACAAAAAGGCGGGCTGTCGGGCCCACCTCTGATTATCTATCGAATGTTTTCATCCGTAGATTAGGATTTGCATCCTTTGTAACCTGTTTTTCAAAGTCTGGCAAGCAAAAACTATTTCCGCTTAAACTCCAGATAAACGGGAATACCGGCCAGCTCTTTTTCGCCATAGCGTGTAATTGGCCAATCATCAGGTGGAGTCCGCCAGTCCGCTGCCTGCGAGGCCAGCCATTCAAAATCGTCATTGTGCGTTATATGCCACAACATCCAATTACACAGCGGCTGATCATCCGTTGCGACACGCAAAATACCTCCGGGTTTTAGGATGCGGGCCAGATCCCTGACGGTATTGTGCTGAATAAAACGGCGTTTATGGTGACGTGTTTTGGGCCAAGGGTCCGGGTGAAGCAAGAAGATGCGTTCAACACTTGCATCTTGCAAACCATCCATGACATCACGGGCATCATTGGGCCAGATACGGATGTTGTCAATTTCATTCTCATCCATTTCACACAATAGACCGGCAACCCCATTCATAAAAGGTTCACAGCCGATAAAGCCGACATTTGGATTGCGGCGCGCCTGTTCAGCTATATGGGCGCCATCACCAAAACCGATTTCCAGCCAGACCTGGTCGTAGTCCGTATCAAAAAATGCGTGGGCGTTGCGGTCACGTTTGTTGGATTTATCGTATTCCAGACGCACCTGCGGCAAAAGTGTCTCGACAAGGTCTGCACGCTTTTTGGTCAGAGTTTTTCCTTTGCGCCGGCCGTAAAATTTTCGTTTTAAATATGGCTTATTCATGTTCGGGGTTCTAGCATGGCCGTCTGCACTTGTAAATTACAAGATCCGACATACAATGTTTCTATGATAAAATTTCGTAAAACGTCCTCCTCAGATGTATTGGCTAATGCCCAAGAAGCCGCGCAAAGGCTGCCAGAAATTGCCGCCCGGGCTGCACGTGTGGCCCACGGGTTGACATTGGGCACGCACGGCCGTCGGCAAAAGGGGCAGGGGGATGACTTTTGGCAGTTCCGTCAATATGATCCTCAGTCTGACAGTGCAGGGCGCATTGATTGGCGCCGCAGCGCGCGTGGTGACACGCTGCATGTTCGCGAAAAAGAAGATATGCGCCCCCACACCATTCAAATCTGGCTGGATACATCACCATCAATGTTCTACACAAGTGATCCGAAAAGGGTTACCAAATTTGAATATGGTTTAACCACCGCCAGTATTCTTGGCATTTTGTATACGCAGGCGGGTGAGCGGGTGATTTCAGCGGATAAAGCGGCTGTGGCGACACAACCGCAACACTTGATCCGGTTTCAGCATGCTTTGATTGACGATCATGATCTGAACGCTATAAACGTGGGGGCACGTTCAGATGTAATTTTGATCAGTGACGGTTTTAGCTTTGAAGAAACTACGATTGCGGCCCTGCGACAGTCTGTTGAACAGCGCGACGGACGTTTAAGCCTGCTGCGCATTTATGACCCTCAGGAAGAAGTTTTTGAATTCAATGGACATATCCGGTTTGAGGCCGGGGAAAAAGCGCCCACCCTTGAAACGCAAAACGCAGCCAGTTTGCAAGCGGACTACAAGGTGGCCTATCTAAAACATATTACAGGTTTGGAGCAAATGTTCCCGCAAAAACGCTTGTTTCATTTTGCGACAGCTCAAGATTACGCAGATACCCTCAGCCCTTATTTATTGGCAGAAAAATAGAACCCAGATAAAGCAAAACCCCGCAGTTGCGGGGTTGTTAGCCGTATTTTTATATTTATACCAAAACGTTTAAAAGGCTACCCGGTTCT
Source organism: uncultured Alphaproteobacteria bacterium (assembly GCA_964013525.1). Lineage (GTDB taxonomy): Bacteria > Pseudomonadota > Alphaproteobacteria > Micavibrionales > CSBR16-224 > CATLPD01. The sequence goes on from CAXGXG010000176.1 coordinate 3,507, forward strand.
TGTCCTCGTCCGCCACCTGATGGCGCGCTGTCCTGTGCAGAACTGGAAGAGGCGTTAGCAGCTACATTAAACTGATCATCGCGCGGTGATTTTAGTGACTGCGCACGCGTTTCCTGCGTTTGCGCAGACGGTTCATTGCGGCGTTGGACCTCGTTATCGCGTGGGTCACGCTGTTCAGATTGCGCAGCGCCTTGACGCGCTTGAACCTGTTGATAGTTATTTTGTCCCTGTCCCACCGGAATAGGTGATGATGAAACGGCACCGACCATGTCAGTATTCTCCCCAAAGATTTATCTACACACAGGTCTTAGAATACCAACAAATGGTTAAGATTCAATTTAAGTGCGGATGGGTGGCGGAAAATACGTTTCTTAACGGCTGGTGTTTTAAGCCTGTTTCAAGGCTTCGACACCGGGTAGGGTCTTGCCTTCGATAAACTCAAGGAATGCGCCGCCTGCGGTCGATATATAAGAAAACTGATCCTTAGCGCCTGCATTTTCAAGGGCTGCAACTGTGTCGCCACCGCCACCTACGGAATACAGGTCGCCCTTATCCGTCTGTGCAGCCGCATGTTGTGCGACGGCATTGGTCGCGCAGTCAAATGGCGGGACTTCAAATGCGCCCATCGGGCCGTTCCAAAGAAGGGTTCGGCTGGTATTGATAACTTTTTTAATGGCCTCAATTGATTCCGGACCGATATCCAAGGCCATTTCATTCTGGCCTATTTGATCTGCTGGCTTTACACAGGTTTCGACATGCTTTTCAAATTTGT
>CAXGXG010000177.1:0-4265 GCA_964013525.1 uncultured Alphaproteobacteria bacterium
GGACGCACCGGCACGTCCGCCTGTGTGCCTAATGTCGGCGACTTGGGATTGCAGGCCGCTGGCAAAGCCGCCCCCAACGGGCAAACGCCAGGTTTTCTGATCAACCGTTTCACCGGCAGCGGTTAATTTGGCGGCCAGATCATTGTCATTGCTGAACAGGCCTGCAAATTCGCTGCCCAATGCGGACATGACAGCCCCCGTCAGTGTCGCCAGATCAACCACCATCGACGGATCATAATATTTCTGAACATAGGTCAGGGCATCGTTTAAAACCAGACGCCCCTCGGCATCGGTATTGCAAACCTCAACCGTTTTACCGGACATGGATTTCAAAACATCATCGGGGCGATAAGAGCGTGCAGATGGCATATTTTCCGCGAGGGCAACAACCGCCACAACATTGGCCTTGGCCTTGCGTGCGGTAATGGCTTTCATGGCGCCGACAACGGTTCCTGCGCCTGACATATCAAATTTCATGCCCAAACCGCCATTGCTTTTCAGGCTGAGGCCACCGGAATCAAAGGTAATCCCCTTGCCCACCAGGGCCAGCGGTTTTTGTTTCGGATCGGCCGACCCTTGATATTCGATGACAACCAGACGCGGTGGACGGTCCGACCCCTGCCCCACGGCCAGCATGGAACCCATACCTTCTTTAGCGAGGTCTTGTTCATCCAGGACTTTAACCTTGATATTCGGATCCTGAAAGCTGTCTTGAATCACTTTGGCAAAGTTTTCCGGGTAAAGATCATTGGGCGGGGTATTTCCCAAATCGCGGGCCAACCCCTCACCACTTGCAATGTTCATGCGCTCTTTTAGCGCTTGCAGAACGTCCGGATTTTCCGCGTTTTCAAAAATGAAATTCAATTTGCGGTCGCTTGTATCGGCGGAATTGGTTTTATAGGCATCAAATGTATAGGCTTCCAACATCGCACCCATGGCAATGTTGCGCGCCAGCTCAGATGCGGTTTGTTTGCTGAGCCCGTCCAGATGCACGTTGATGGTCTTGGCGCTGGAGGAATTGAACAAACGTGTCAGGCTGCGGCCTGCATAAACGGCACATTTTTCGTCCAGGCCATCCTCATACTCCAATCCCAGAACATAGGCGTTGTCCGCGTTTAAATTTTGGGGCGCTGGTATGCGCAAGCTATGGCCCAACTGGCCCTGAAATCCGGTGGCTTTTACCGCGCGGCTAAGGGCACCTGCAGTTTCGGCGTCAATCTTTTTGGCTGTCTTTAACAGTTTGCCATCCTTAATCGAAACGACAACAACCGCATCAGATTGAATATCATTGGCGGATTGTGTCGGATTGCTAAGGAAGATTTTCATGGTGGACCCCTGTAATAATGGAAGAATTGTTTAACATAATATTAATATTTTCTCGTTTTGTCAAAGGGATTCTTGTGCAGGGCCAGAAGATCGCACGCAGTTGCCGGGAAGCTAGCGGGCTATACAGACCCATGGGTACAGTAGCTGCCGATTCATTTTCATCGTGGACAGATCAACAATCTTTGATAAACTGACATCAACGATAAAGAAAAGAACAACAGGTGGTTCGCACATGTCGACCGAACAGGAAGATTTCCGTTACGATAAAATGGTAGAGGCCGCACTTCGCGGTGTGGTTAAAACAGCACTGGAAGAGGTGATTGAAAAGGGTCTGTTTGATGACCATCATTTTTACATCACGTTCCGCACGGATTATCCGGGTGTTGAAATCCCCGATTACCTGAAAGAACGCTATCCCGGCGAAATGACGATTGTTTTGCAACACCAGTTCTATGATCTGGAGGTTGATGACAAACGTTTCATCGTCATGTTGAAATTCAACAATGTGCCCGAACGCCTGCGTATTCCATTGCAGTCAATTACCATTTTTACAGATCCGTCTGTCAATTTTGCCTTGCAGTTCCAGCCCTTGTCCGAAGAGGACCTTGATGACGATTACGAAAGTCAGGAGCTCGACATTGATGATGAGGACGGCGATGATGGTGCCAAAGGCGAGGTGATTTCGCTTGATAAATTCCGCGCCAAAAGCACAGATATCAAAAAAGGCGACAACGACGCAGATGAAGCATCCGATGATGCCAAGTCCGATAAGAAAGACGATGGCAAAAAAGATTCGAAAAAGGATGGCGAGGATAAAAAATCCGACAAAAAATCCAAAGACGCAGATGCCAAAGAATCCAAAGGCGCATCCAAACAAGACGCTGATAAAGACAAGGATTAAGCGCGCGCACTGGACATAATGCGCTTGATCTTGGTCTTGCGGCATGCTAACCTCTCGTTTGAAATCATAGATATAACGACAGGACTTTGAATATTATGCTGTTCCGCGATACCGGTTTGCCCGAAAAAGATCTCATTAAAAAAGCATTCGTACGTTTGCAAGAAGGCATTCGTAACGATCTGGACCACAACCGCAACATCAATACCAAAAATATTGATCAGCAGCTGGATGCGATGAAGCAGCAGTTCGAACGCAAAAACCCAAACGCCAGCGATGCCGAACGTGACAAGATGAAGCAGCAGCTGAAACAGATCCGCAAAAACAGCCTGGATCAGCTGGAGCAGCAGTTGTCTGCCGTGGAACAGAAAACATTGAACATCATGGTGCGCAAAGCAAAATTCGTCTCCAAAATGGAGCCGGAGCGTCAAGAGGTTCTGGCCGCAGCCATTCTGGTTGAAAAAGCAACCCTGACGCCTGTTGATTTTATGGACATGCAAAAAGATATGGGCGAGGACGTGGCCCGTGTGGTTGCAGAATTCCAGCACCTGAAAAAGTATGACGAGCGTTTCAAGATTCTGATTCAGGATATGAAAGAAGAAACAAAATTGATCATGATGGGTGAGCTGATTAATGAAATCGGTAAACAGCTTCAGGTTTTCAATACGCTTCAGCCTGACCAACAGGCAAAAATGAGCCGCGACACTATTCGCCAAAGCTTTAACAAAGCATCTGCCCTGTTTAACGTATCACCCACGGCTGACTATAAATATATGGAAGCCTTCAATGCCTTGTATGACAAGAAGATTGACGCCGGTATGCGTGTTGAGCGTGACGAGGACGGGCTTTACCTGTCCGAAGAAGAGCGCGATAGCGAAATCGTACATTTCCCGCCGCTTAACCCAGTCAATGACATGGGCAAGCCGGGTGATCTCAACCTTCCGCCTGTGCCGCCGGTTGGCCCTGATGGAAAGTTCAAAGGCGGCCGCAAGCCCAAGCTTTGATTGCAGTCGGCATTTGTCGTTTGTCAAAACCGCACATCATCCTATATAGTTAACAGGACCCTCATGGGTCATGCAGGTTTTTGTTAACTTTTTTCTGGCAGTCTTGATGCTGGGAAAATGGGAGTATGTGGTCAATGCAAGACTCGGACGAGTTGGAAAAATCAAAACAGACGGATGATAATGCATCAATGTCGCCGGACGCCGATTTTGGCGGCCTGTCGCTTGATTTTGACGAGAGTTATCAACCGCCGTCTGAAGAATCTAAAACATCAAAATCGCAAAATCCCTCCCCGTCAGGGGGGCAGGGCGATGGACCTTCATCAAAATTTTCAGCCGTGCCGCCGCAGGCGGATTCCGGCGGTTCCGATGCGGAGGTTCTAAACCCGCGCGGATCCGGCAACAGTTTTCAATTGGATGATGGTGATATTCCACCACCGCCGACACCTGCGCCGTCGAAACCGGCCCCAAATACACCTGCAGGCGATATGTCTGGCATGGATATGTCCGGTGATGATATATCTGGCGGTGATATGTCCGGCTTGGACATGGATGCGGAGGTGCCGCGTGTTGCGGGCGAGCCCAACGGCGGAAATAAAATGCGCTTGGGTGATCAGCTAATCCAGGAAGGCCATATTAACAACGACCAGTTGGAAGTTGCGCTTCACGAAAAATCAAAAACCGGCGCCATGTTGGGTGAGACGCTGGTTGATCTAGGTTTTATCACGCCGGATATTCTGGCGACAATGTTGGCTGAAAGCACCGGTTACGAGGAATTTGATCCCGGTAATGCCGTTGTTGATGCGGAGGCCTTGTCCATGGTCGATAAGGGGCAGGCCGCACGTTTACAGGTTCTGCCTGTGGCGCTTGAGGGCGATGTCCTACATATGGCGATGACGGATCCGTACGATGTTATGGCGCTTGACCGTTTGAAACAGATTTTGCCAAAACACATCACTGTACAGCCGATGATTTGCCAGCCCGCGGTTTTGCTGGGCGCGATTGATAAAATGTATGGTTATGCCAGTTCGACCAAGGAA